>DATKHZ010000271.1:0-6349 GCA_035509995.1 Acidimicrobiales bacterium
CGCCTTGAAATAGTTGGCGACATTGGCGCTGACCTTGACTTGCGAGACCAGGTTCGTGGCGTTCGGGATGAAGCCCTCGTTGGACGCCTGGAGCAGTTGGTTCTGGGAGCTGTTGAATATCTTGACCCAGTCCAGCGCCTGCGCCTGGTTGGGGCTGTTCTTTGCAATCGCGAGGTCGGAGCCGCCCATGAAGACGGGGGCCTGCGATCCGGCGGTTACGCCCGGCATGACGAAGGTGCCGAGGTCTTTGGCGGGGAAGGCCTTGTTGTCGGCGGTGACCTCGCCGAGCGTCCAGCTGCCATCGATGAACATGGCAGCCTTGCCGGCCGCCAAGACCCCGGCGTCGGACGGGGTGTTCTCGTTGGTGTCCCGGGAAGCCGGAGTGGACATGAAGTTCTGGAAGGCCTGGTACTCCTCTAGACCGACAAGGGACTGCTTCGCTTGGAGGTCGCCGTACCACTTGCCGCCCTTTTCGACGGCGATCTGGCCGCCCTCAGCCCACACGAAAGGCATTTCGGCATACCACTCTTCGCCCGGAAGGTAGAACGCTGAGAAGTCCTTCACGTGGGAGTAGTGGGCCTTCAGCGCGGCGCCGTCGCCCAGCAGATCGGTGAGGTCCGTCGGGAGCTTGGTGATCCCGGCTGCCTTGAACATTGCCTTGTTGTAGACGACAACGCGGTCGCCACCAAGCTCAGGGATGGCGTACAGCCCGCCGTCGAATTCGGCAGGCCCTGCCAGGCCCGACAACCAGTTAGAGCTGTTCTGGAACTGGCTCTTGTCGGCGGTCAGGTTTGTAAGTCCGCCGGAAGCGGCGTACTCGGCCACATCGGTGTTGCCGAGCTCCATGACATCCGGCGGCGATGAGCTGGCCAGGGAGGTGAGGACCTTGGCAGTTATGCCGCTCCATTGCTGGACCTCGACGTTGACCGTCCAACCCGGGTAATCCTTTTCGAACTGGGCCGAGACGGCGTTGGTGACAGTCGTTGTGCTGTCGCCGGTCATCAGCCAGACAGTCAGGGTGCCGCCCGAGGCTGAGGCGGCCGACACTATTCCCGGTACGGCTCCACCGCCCACCCCGGCCGCGACGGCGAGGGCGATAGCGGTGGGAGCGATAAAGCGTTTCTTCACGTGCGCTCCTTGTGCTTGTTCGGGTCCACTCAGGTCTGGTGCGTACCCTCGTGACCGTCGGGTAATCTGGTCTAGACCAATATGGTCTAGACCAGATGATCGCGCAAACGGCCTACGATGTCCAGTCACAGATCTTTAACATCGATAAGGCTCACTTACGCACCAGCCGCTGGGCTGGCCAGGAGGCAACACATGAGGACGGCCGAGGCCGGCTCTGCCTCGGCGCCCGCCGGCGCCGAAGACCAACTGAGCAGGCAGTACCCCAAGTACTACGTGGTCAAGGGCCATTTGGCCGACATGCTGGCCGGGCTCGCCCCTGGGCAGGCCTTGCCCCCCGAACGCTCCCTGGCCGAGAGCTTTGCCACGAGCCGCACCACCATCCGGCAAGCCTTGCACGAGCTCACAATCGAGGGGCGCCTGGTCAGGATGCAAGGGCGGGGCACGTTTGCCGCTCTACCCAAGATCGCTCAGCCGCTCGAGCTAACGAGCTACACAGAGGACATGCGCCGGCGTGGGCTCGCGTCCCGGTCGCAGCTGCTCTCCGTCGGCCAGGTTGGCGCCGACGAGGAATTGGCCCGGCGCCTCGATGTGCGCCATGGCGCGCGTGTCTTTCGCGTCGAACGGCTCCGTATGGCCAGCGAAGAGCCGATGGCAATCGAGACCACGCACCTCGTCGCCGCCCGCTTCCCCGGCCTGGCACGCCGCCTCGGTGACTCGGTCTCCCTCTACGAGTTGCTCGCCATCGAGTTCGGCGTCCACCTGGCGGAGGCGGAAGAGACGATCGAGACGGTGCCTGCGCCGCCGAAGGAGGCCGCGCTGCTCAACACCACGGTCGGTTACCCGATGCTGCTGCTCACACGCCACAGCCGCGACAGCGACGGACGGCCTGTCGAGTACGTGCAGTCGTTTTACCGCGGTGATCGCTACAAGTTCGTCGCCCAGCTCCAACGTCCGATCGGCTGACGCTGGAGGCCCCCATCTCGACCGTCTCGACCATGAGCCCGCACCCCGTGCGTTGACAATCATCGCCGAGGGAGTTAGTTTGTCCTAAGGACAAAGTTAGATGAGGCTTAGTTTGTCCTTGGGACAAAGGTAGTCACCAACACGGCGGCAGAGTTAGTAGCCGAAGGGGGAAGCCGTACCGATGACCGCACGGCGATCACGGCGCCCGGGCGAGGGCGCCGACGGGACTGGGGACGGCCAGCTCTCCAGGCACGGGATCCGCCGCGGCGACCGCCAGTTGATGGTGGACATGAACCGCAACCTGGTGCTCAACGTGCTGCGTACCGGTGCAGCTTCACGCGCCGACGTCGTAAGGACAACCGGTCTCAGCCCCACCACAGTGTCGGCAATAGTCTCCGAGCTCGTCGAGAGCGGCCTCATCAATGAGGTCGGCGAAGGTAAGTCGAGCGGCGGCCGGCCACCCCTGCTCCTGCGCATCGATGACGAGCGGAACTACATCGTCGGGCTGAAGGTCACTCGTTTTGACATCTCGATTGCCGTGACCGACCTCCGCGCCGAGGTGCTTCATTCAGAGCTGGTCGAGCTGGACGGGCTTGGGGCCGCTGAGCTGGGCGAGCACCCCTTTGGTTCGTCCCACGCCAACGAGGTGGATCCCGCCTCGGTGCTCGACCAACTCTGTGCCGCCACTGCCGATGCGGTCCGCAAGGCGGGCGTCGGTCTCGACCAGGTGGTCGGTATCGGGATCGGTCTTGCAGGCCTGGTCGAGGCCGGAACCGGGATCTGCCGCTACTCGCCCGCCTTCGGTTGGAGGAATGTCGCGGTGGCCGGCCCACTCGCTCAACGGCTTGGCCGCCCGGTCCTTGTGGACAACGACGTGAACACTCTCACCGTGGCCGAGCAGTGGTTCGGGCGGGGTCACGGAGTGGACGACTTCGTCGTAGTCACTGTTGGCGAGGGCGTCGGCGCCGGCCTCGTGATCGACGGCAAGCTATGCCGAGGGGTCAGAGGTGCCGCCGGCGAGATCGGCCACCTGCCCGTGGGCGGCTCGACCGTCCGGTGCCGGTGTGGCCAACGCGGTTGCCTGGAGGCTCTCAGCTCTGACCACGCTGTCCTGCGCTACATCGACGAGGCTCTTCAACGGGGCGAGAGCAGTTCTGTGTGCCGTCCCGACACCTTCTCGTTAACTATCCACGAGGTGCGCGAAGCGGCAGAGTCCGGGGACTCCGTTGCCGCCAGGGCTCTTGAGAAGGCGGGCTACGCCCTCGGTGTGGGTATTGCGACCCTGGTCAACCTGCTCAACCCGAGGTTGGTCATCCTGTCTGGCGAGGGTACCCTCGCCGGCCCCCTGCGCTCGGACGCGGCTCTCGCCGCGATGCAGGAGCGCACCTTTGCTGACCTCGACCGCGACGTCGAGTTCGTAGTCGATTCGGCCGACGACGTTTCCTGGGCACGCGGAGCCGCATGCATTGTGCTCGGGGAGCTCTTCAGTGCGCCCATCCGCCGTTCCGTGGATCTCGCACCGATCGCCCGTCGGGAGAGAGCTATCGAGGAGAAAGCCTGACCGATGGCGACAGAACGCCTTGGCACGCAGGCCAGACCGGAGGGGCAGGCGCTCGCCGCAACCAGCATCAGGTCGATGCTTGACCACCAGGTGAGCTCCGGTGCCTTCATCGCGTCGAGAGACTTCGCCCCCTACCGCTACTCCTGGCTCCGTGACGGCTCGTTCGTCGCTTTCGCACTTGACCTGGCCGGTGAGCGCGAAGCAGCGGAAAGGTTTCACCGATGGGTGGCGACGGCGATCGCCGGGATCGCCCCGACGATCCGTGAGGCCACCGCCCGACGCGTCGCGGGGCACGAGAACGTGGCATCCGAAATGCCGCCTGCGCGCTTCGCCCTGGACGGCTCCGTGACCTCAGACGATTGGCCGAACTTCCAGATAGACGGCTACGGGACCTGGCTATGGTCCCTTTCCCATCACGTTGGTTGTTGGGGTGCCGGCGAACTCGCCGGTGAACTGGCAGAAAGTGTCGAGCTTGCCGGTCGCTACCTAGAGGCTGTCGGCCAGGACCCTTGTTTCGACTGCTGGGAAGAAAGCGGTACGGACGTGCACACGTCCACGCTCGCCTGTGTGTACGGAGGTCTTTCAGCCGCCTCTGTCCTCACCGGGAGCAAGCATGCCAGGCGGAAAGCCGAAGAGGTGGCCGACAACATCGCCTCGCGCGTCAGCAACGCGGGGACGTTCACGAAGTCGAGCGCTCACATGGGGGTGGACGCCAGCCTGCTCTGGCTTGCGGTCCCCTTCGGCGCGGTCGAGGTCGAGGGCCCTGCCATGTCCGCGACGGCATCTGCGATCGAAGAGAGCCTTTTGCTGGACGGTGGTATCAGGCGTTACAAGGAGGACACCTACTACGGCGGTGGGGCCTGGCCGCTCCTCACCGCCTGGCTCGGCTGGTACCACGTCAGCCAGGGCGACCTCGACGCGGCGCGGCGGTGTGCCTCCGAGGTGGAGCGGCGATATGACAGCGCCGGCCGGCTTCCCGAGCAGGTTGGCGGGGAGACCTGCGACCCAACCAACTATTTGTTGTGGGTTGGGCGCTGGGGCGAACCGGCTGCCGACCTTACCTGGTCCCACGCGATGTACTTCGTCCTGTGGGACCAGCTCAATAAACGGGCACCCGACCCGCCCCCGGGCGGCGACTCAACTCGCCGCCCGGCGGGTGCCCCTCACCCCCCCAAGCAAGCAACCAAGCAAGCCACCCCTCAACCACCGAGGGGACCAACAGAGAAGGAAGGGACAGCATGAAAGCTACCAAGAGGACTACGCGGAGGAAATACCTCGTCAGGGCGTCGTTGCTGGCAACTGCAGGGGCCATGTCCACACTCACCGGCATTGCCGCCACCGCAGGTCCGGCTTCCGCGAGCTCGACGGTCACACTCCAGCTCTGGGACACCTACAACGCAGCGGGCACACCCTCAGAGTTCAGCACAATGGCAGGCATCCTCAAGCAGTTCCAAAAGGAGAACCGTGGGATAAAGGTAACCGACGTCAAGATCCCGTATGGGGACCTGCTCGCGAAGTTCATCTCGGCTGCCGCGGCGGGAGACCCGCCCGCAGTGCTGCGCTCCGACATCGCCTGGGTGCCGAGCCTGGCAGCCGACGGGGTGCTGGTCAATATGTCCCGTCAGAAATGGGCACAGCCCATCTTGAAGGGAGCCTTAGCCGGCCCCCTGTCGACGAACCTTTACGACGGTAGCTACTACGGGATCCCCGACGACACCAACACTCAAGCGCTGTTCTGGAACAAGGCCCTCTTCTCGGCTGCTGGGTTGTCCGGCCCCCCCACGACTCTTGCACAGATGTGGACGGACGCCGCAACCCTGACAAATGCGTCCAAAGGCATCTTCGGCCTCAGCGTCGGTGGCACCGACCTTTGGAACGTCGCTCCTTTCATCTGGAGCAATGGGGGCGCGCTCACCAACTCGAGCCTGACCAGCGCGACTGGCTATATGAACGGGACCGCCACCGAAGCGACGATTACAGAGCTCGTGAACCTCGACAAGGCCGGTGACATCGGTTCGGACTTTGTCGGAGGTTCCGGAGCGATATCGGATGAGACGGGGTTCTCCAAGGGCGAGTACGCCATGGAGGTCGATGGCCCGTGGGCCGTGCCGACCTTCAACGGGATTAGCGGTCTCAACTACGGCGTGACGACGTTCCCGGCTGGCGCCGGAGGTTCCATCTCCACCGTCGGTGGTGAGGACCTCGTCATCGCAAGAGATGCTCCCAATATCGCTGACGCGAAACTGCTCGCAGCGTTCCTCGCCTCGCCTTACGCCCAAACCCGGATGGCCGCTCGCGGCGACATGTCGGGTTACACTTCTGACGCCGCAGCCGAAGTCAAGCAGAACCCGTACCTCGGCACGTTCGCTCAGCAGCTCCTCACGGCCAGGGCGCGACCAGTAGCGCCGGGCTATCCGGAGCTGGACGCTGATTTCGCTGCCGAGCTGCAAGAAGTCCAGGCCGGGAACCTCTCGGTCTCGGACGCCATGAACGTCGCGGCGCAGGAGGCAAACGCCGCCCTGTCCAACCCGTAGGTACTTCGGGCCCGTTACTGCAAGGAGACCTTGACCACAATTACGACACTCGCACAGCGCCCAGCGGCAGGTTCGCTGGGCGCTGCTTCGCGGCGGTCGGGCCGGTCTCAACGCGCCCGCAGGATGGCAACTCCCTATTTGCTCTTGTTGCCAGCCTTCGCTT
>DATKHZ010000272.1:0-4882 GCA_035509995.1 Acidimicrobiales bacterium
GTCCATTCGGACCATACGGTGAGCGAACCACCGATATGGGACAAGGAGGCTGTCCTCGTGGATGCGCTCGCTGGCAAGCTGGGGCCGACAACTGTGGCCCCTACCACCAACATGCCCGTTGCCGCTGCTACCGAGAGCAGCGAGGTGGATCTGCGTGTCATCGTGCTAATTCCCCTTCTAGGTGTGGGCTTCATTGCTGTGTCTCTCCTCTCTGTTTGTTATGCCGGATTGGCGGTTTGACCGGCGTGTGCCGGCTCAAATAGCCAGCGATCGCCGGCAATTTGACCGCCTGCAACGCGAAACGCCGAAGCGGGCCGTTGCTCTGTCCCAAGCACAGCAGTGGTACTCCGCACGACCAGGCGAGTGGGGGCGTGCAGTGCCACGGGCGGTGCTTCACCAGGTCGGACCACCGCGCCAACCAATTGCTGTGCAATTTGGCGGCCTTGGTCCCGGACGTCCTGGCAGATCGTTGTCAGGTCGAAATATTGGGCCATCGGGTGGTCGTCGAAGCCGATCACCGACATGTCGGCGGGCACCCGGAGCCCTGCGCGGGCGAGGGCGCGGAGCGCACCGAAGGCCATTTCGTCACACTCTGCAAAAATTGCGGTCGGAAGGTTGCGCCGGCTGAGCAACTGGACCGTTGCTTCGTCGCCACCCTCTACCGTGAACGCGCCGTGGCCCTCGAGATCCCGGTCGGTCCCCAAACCGGCCGCCTCCAGGGCGGCCTTGTAGCCGGCGTGACGGCCCAGGGGAGCCGTGAAATGCTCTGGCTCGCGGGGGTCGCCTGAGATGATGCCGATCCGTTCGTGGCCCAAGTTGATGAGGTACTGGACCGCCTTGCGGGCGCCTTCTGTGCCGTCGATGCTGATGCTCGAAAAGCCCGGCACCTGAGCTCCAACCATGCAAACCGGGACGTCGAGCGCACGCAGTGCGCTCACCTCCGGTTCAGTCAGGGCCAGTGTGACGAGCAGGACGCCGTCGACCCGCTTGCGGAGGAGCCCGGACGAGAAGTAGCGCTGGCGCATCTCTGTGTCGCCCACGTGGTACAGGATCATGTCGAGGCCGGCTTCTCTCACTACCTGCTCAGCCCCGCCCAGGACCTCGGCGTAGAACCACCTGGTCAGGTACGGCATGACAACTGCCACGGTGCCGGTACGCCCGGTGGCCAGTCGGTAGGCGGCAGGCGAGACGCTGTAGCCGAGCTGCTCGGCGGCCTGCCGGATCCGCTCGGTGGTGCTCGCAGAGATACCGCCAACGCCGCGAAGAGACCGTGAGACACTCGAGGGGGAGACCCCAGCGAGGTCTGCCACCTCTTTGATAGTCGTCTTGGCTTTGATCGGTGTCTCGGCCATACCCCCACCTACCTCGGGGTTCCCCCCCCGTGACAGGGCCCTTCCTATGGACCAGCTTGCGACCTTCGGGATCGTAGTGGCGCAACCGTTGTCGCGCAAGCGGTTGCGTAAGGTTTTTTTCCAGCGCAGCCCTTGCAGGACAGTCCGATAGTGCGGGCTGAGCCCAAGCGGTTGCGGGAGCTTGGCCCGTGTTGCGCCAGGTTCGGTGCGGTCGGGTTCGCAAGGGCACCCACGAGGCCGATCTTGGCACCTCGTGCCCGCCTGTGGTTGGCATGCGGCGACGGGTGCGGTGTGGGACGCTGGCGACATGCGCTACGTGTTCCGGCCCCCGGCGGACGTAGCGTCCGGGTTGCTCAGCTTGCCATGGGGGCTTCCCCTGGAGGAGTGGAAGGACGACCGGCTGGTCGAGATCCGCAACCGTGGTGCCTCTCGACACGTCGTGCGCTTCGTCGCCGAGCAGGGCGGGCTCTTCGCTCTGAAGGAGTTGGAGGAGAGCCTGGCCCGCCGGGAGTACCGGCTCTTACGGCGGTTGTCCGACCTGGGCATCCCCGCGGTCGAGCCTCTCGGGATCGTCGTCGACCGGGACGTCTACAAGGGCACCAAGCTGGACGCGGTCCTGTGCACCTACTTCCTCGAGTACTCGACGACGTACCGAGCGCTCTACTCGGACCCCCACCGGTCCCGCCCGACCGACCGGCTCCTTGACGCCCTGGTCGAGCTCCTCGTGCGGCTCCACCTTGCCGGCTTCTTCTGGGGTGACTGCTCGCTGTCGAACACGCTGTTCCGGCTGGACGCCGGGTCTTTGCAAGCCATCTTCGTGGACGCCGAGACGAGCGAGCTCCACCCGACCCTCAGCGACGGCCAACGGGAGTACGACGTCGAGCTCGCCTTCGAAAGGGTCGGCGGGGAGCTGCTCGACCTGGCCGCCGCCGAGCTTCTGCCACCTGACGTCGAACCGATCGAACTGGCCGGAGAGATCCCTGAGAGGTACCAGCGGCTGTGGGCCACCCTTACAGAGGACGTCATCATCCACCCTGAGGACCAGCGGTACCGCATCGCCGAACGGTTGCGCCGGCTGAACGACCTCGGCTTTGACGCCGACGAGGTCGAGCTGGTCAGCGCCGCCGACGGCTACCGGTTGCGGATCCGGACCAGGGTGGCCGAGCCGGGCCATCACCGCCTGGTCCTTCGCACGTTGACCGGCCTGGACGTCCAGGAGAACCAGGCCCGCCGGATCCTGAACGACATAGCCAGCTTCCGCGGCCATCTCGAAAGGAAAGAGGGCAAGCGCGTGCCGATGACTGCGGCGGCGAGCCGATGGCTCACCGATGTGTACGACAAGGTGATGAACCTGAGGCCGCCCGAGCTTGCCACCAGGCTCTCACCGGCAGAGATGTTCCACGAAGTGCTGGAGCACCGCTGGTTCCTTTCGGAAAAGGCCGGCCGCGATGTGGGCACGACAGCAGCCGCGCGCTCGTACTTCGACAACGTGTTGCCGACCGTCCCGGAGCACCTTGTCGCGGTGTCCCCATTGGAAATGACGCCCCGGTTCGGCGAAGACACCGGCAGCTGGATCCTGGACGGCCCGCTGCTGGGGACGCCTTCCAAATCGGACAGAGGCGCCGAGCCAAGCAAGAGCTAGGACGGGCCGTGGAGGGCCTCATCGGGCCTTACGCGCTTTCCGTGCCCACGGGCGCACGCCGTAGTGCATAATCTCTAACTAACATCGCTCGACAGGGAGCCGGCTCGGCCGGCGGCAGGAGGGGATCATGGCAGAAGTTGTCCTGGAGAAGGTTTCCAAGGTTTACCCGAACGGGCTGCCGGCGGTGACCAACCTGGACCTGGATGTGGCCGAAGGGGAGCTCATGGTCCTCGTCGGGCCATCCGGCTCGGGCAAGTCCACTGCGTTGCGCATGGTGGCGGGCCTGGAGGACATCACCTCGGGGACGCTGCGAATGGGTGGGCGCGTCGTCAACGACCTTGCACCCAAGGACCGCAACGTAGCCATGGTGTTCCAGAGCTATGCCCTGTACCCGCACATGACAGTCGCCGAGAACATCGGCTTCTCACTCAAGCTGCGCAAGGTCCCCAAAGACGAGCTCAACAGGAAGGTCAAGGATGCGGCCGCCCTGCTCGGTCTCACGGACTACCTGAACAGCAAGCCTGGCCAGCTGTCTGGTGGCCAACGCCAGAGGGTCGCAATGGGCCGGGCCATCGTGCGCGAACCGTCGGTGTTCTTGATGGACGAGCCGCTGTCCAACCTCGACGCCAAGATGCGCGTCCAGATGCGCGCCGAGATCTCCCGCATCCAGCGCCGGGTGGGTGTGGCGACGTTCTACGTCACCCACGACCAGACCGAGGCGATGACGATGGGTGACAGGGTGGCCGTGCTCCACAAGGGCGAGCTACAGCAGGTCGGCACGCCTCAGGTGCTTTACGAACACCCGGACAACCTCTTCGTGGCCGCCTTCATCGGTTCGCCGGCGATGAACCTCTTCGAGGCTATCCTCTCGCCCGACGGCACCGAGCTCAAGCTGGGTTCGCAGTCGGTGACGCTGCCGGCAAAGGTTGCGCAGGCCCGGCCACGGCTGGCCGCCTACCGTGACCGCAAGATCGTGGTCGGGATCCGCCCTGAGAACCTCGCTGATGCGGCGCTCTCGCCAGCTTCCCCGGGTAACACGCTCAACACCGAGGTCGAGCTTGTCGAAGCGCTCGGCAACGAGCTTCAGGTGCACTTCCTGATAGATGCCACCCGGGCCAGCTCCGAGGACACTGCGGCCGCAACGGGGGAGGCCGAACTGGGCGAGCTCTCGTCGCTTCACCTCGGCGAGGCGCATACCGAAGGGGTCGCGAGGATCTCGCCACGTTCACAGATCACTGCCGGGACGCGCGCTACGTTCGTCGTCGACACCGACTTCCTCCACTTCTTCGACCCGGACAGCACCCTCGCCGTCTGGTCTTAGCCCCACAGGATCATGCGGGCCGCGCGTCTGCCTGGTCGTCGGGCCGCGCGTCTGAACGACGTGCCCGCCTAAGAGAACGGACACGCCGTTCAGGCGCACGTCCGCTCCGCTGATCCCAACATTCCTTGCTGCCGCTGAAGGGTGCCCACACCAACGTCCCAGTGGGTTGGGTACGTCAACGGTCGTTGGCCGGCAACCTCCGAAGGCGCTGCCCCACTCATGATCGTCCCTCGCTGATAAGGCACAGCTCCGTACCCGAGGGCGGAGTACTGACTTAGATCCCGGGTGCGACTGGCCTGGCGCCACCAGGTCAAATGTATAGAGATTCTCCTATAACTGGCTAAGTTGGCTAGACAGCGGGCTAGCCGAGCGCTTCGAGATTTGGGATCCAACGCTTCATGAACGCGTCGAACATCGGCACCGTGAAGTCGACCTCCCCCCAGCGCGGCGAGTAGCACAGCGCCTTCCTGATCAGGCCGTCCCTGGTCGGCCCCAACGCGGTCGCTTTCTTCTTCAGCAGCGCAGCGACGTCACCGGAACGAGCCGGGCCGGGACCTAGCTCCGCCA
>DATKHZ010000273.1:0-2315 GCA_035509995.1 Acidimicrobiales bacterium
GAGATGGCGTCGCGCAGCATCTCGAGGGACATGGTGGCCATGCGGGGCAGGTCGACGTAGGGCTTGAGCTGGGGCTCCGTGTTGAGCTCTATCGCGCGCCGGGCGATCGTCACAGCAGAATCGCCCACCCGCTCCAGGTTCTGCGAGATCTTCATCGCCGCGGTCGTCAGGCGAAGGTCGGTGGCAACAGGCGCCTTTGCGAGCAGATGGATCGCGATGTCGTCGATCTCGACCTCGAACTGGTCGATGATATTGTCGTCGTCGATGACGGTCTGCCCGAGGTTGTCGTCGCGCTCGACCAGAGAGCGCATGGCACGGGTCAGGGCCGACTCCGCATGGCTCGCCATGGCAAGAAGGCTCTCCTTCAGCTGGTTCATCTCCTCGTCGTAGTGCGTCATGGCGAATGGTGTCCCGTGGGCCCCGTCAGCCAAAACGGCCGGAGACATAGGCCTCCGTCTGGGGATTGCGCGGGGTCGTGAAGATGTTCCTCGTGGCGTCGAACTCGATCAGCTTGCCGAGGTAGAAGAACGCAGTCCTGTCCGAGCACCGCGCGGCCTGCTGCATGTTGTGGGTCACGATCACGACGGTGTAGGAGTCGCGAAGGGTCTGGATGAGCTCCTCGATCTTGGCGGTTGCGATCGGATCCAGGGCCGAGCACGGCTCGTCCATGAGGAGCGTCTCCGGCTGGACGGCCAGCGACCGGGCGATGCAGAGGCGCTGCTGCTGCCCGCCCGAAAGGCTCGTGCCGGGACGGTTGAGGATGTCCTTCGCCTCATCCCAGAGGGCTGCCATCCGCAGGGACTGCTCCAGACGCTCGTTGAGCACGGCCTTGTTGCGCACGCCGTTGAGGCGCAGGCCCACGAGCACGTTCTCGGCGATCGACATCGTCGGGAACGGGTTCGACTTCTGGAAGACCATTCCGACGCGCCGGCGGATCGCCACGGCCTCGACGCCCGGACCATAGAGGTCCTCGCCAAAGTGGCGCAGGGAGCCCTCGAGCCGGGTGCCCGGCGTCAGCTCGTGCATCCGGTTGAGCGCCCTAAGGAAGGTCGACTTGCCGCAGCCGCTCGGGCCGATGATGGCCGTCACCTTCTTCGCAGGGATTCGAATCGTGACATCCTGGAGCGCCTGGCGGGTTCCGTACCAAAGGCTGAAATTCTTGATGTCGAACGCGATCTCCTCCGACTCGACCGGCAGGCTTGCCACCGGGCCCGACGCCGGTGCCGACGAGGCCCGGATCGGCTCGGCCGCCGAGGTGCTGGCCGGCGCTTCGGGAAGTGTGGACATGGTGGTCAAAGGACGGTTTTGCGGTCGCGGGAAAGTACGCGAACGGTAATATTGAGGGCGAGAATCAAAGCCATGAGGACAAGGGCCCCGGCCCAGGCCTGCCGGTGCCAGTCGTCGTAGGGCGAGATGGCGTAGGCGAAGATCTGGAGCGGCATGGCCGAAATTGGCTCCTTCAAGTTGTTGTTCCAGAAACTGTTACCCAAAGCCGTGAAAAGGAGCGGGGCGGTTTCGCCCGCAATTCGCGCAAGGGCGATGATGACCCCTGTGGCAATCCCCTTTAGCGCGGTCCGCACCACGATCACGACGATCATCTTCCAGCGCGCGACGCCCAGGGCCAGCGCCGCCTCCCGGTAGCTCTGCGGCACCAGGATCAGGACCTCCTCGGTTGTCCGCATGACGAGCGGCACCATCATGAAGCCGAGGGCGACGCCTCCCGCGTAGGCCGAGAACGTCTTGAACGGGACCACGAGGATGAGGTACACGACCATGCCCCAGACGATCGACGGCACGCCGTTCAGGACGTCGGCGGAGAAACGGATCCAGTAGTTGGCGCGGTCCGAGCCGTATTCGGCAAGGTAGATCCCCCCGAATATCCCGATGGGGACCCCGACGAACGCCGCCATCGTGAGAAGGGTCATGGTTCCAACGATCGCGTTGGCCATTCCGCCGCCCATTTCGCCGGTTGGCTTGGGCAGCTGCGTGAAAAAATTCCAGTTGATCGAACTGGCGCCCTTGGAGAGGAGAAAATAGATGACGATGAAGAGGGGCGCTATGACCGCGAGGGCGCAGACAACGAGGACTGCCGTCACAGCGCGGCTCTTCCACTTGCGCCAGCGCGCGAACCCGGGTGCCGGATGATAGGGCGAGGCAGGCACGGCTCAGCTCACCTTGACGGGTCCGCTCCCCGAAATGCTCCTCAGCATGATCTGCGCGGCGACGTTGACTAGGATCGTGACGGCGAGGAGGACGAGGCCGATCTCGAAGAGGGAGCTCAGGTAGAGGTCGGTTGTCGCCTCGGCGAACTCGTT
>DATKHZ010000274.1:0-5346 GCA_035509995.1 Acidimicrobiales bacterium
TGGCGCTGCCCGCGGTGCCCCGCCAGCGCGCGGGATGGGCCGGCGTGCTCTCCGCTCCACCTCTTGGTCTGCGGCCGGCCCCCGTGGGCGACCTGATAGGCGACTGGGGCCAGACCTACCGGCTTGTCGCGTTCGGCGAGGTCAGGTACTTGAGCTCGCACCTCGACCCTTCGGCGCTGCGGGACGCTGTGAGCCCGCCCGGGAGCGCTTATTCCACTGCGTTCCGCTCGGGTGGACGCCCGCTCGCGACGTTGCTGTTGCCGATGAAGGGCCAAGCGTTGGTGGTCGCCGAGCTCGCCCTCGGCCCTGGTGAGGCGGCCGGGGCCGTGTCGTCCCAGGCTGCCGCAGACGGAGCAGGCCCGCCCAGCACCGACCAGCCATCAATCGCGGTGCTCGCGGGAGGGACGGGTGCGACTTTCGACGTGCCTGCGAGGGCGGCGACCGGGACCAGGGCAGCGCGCCCGGCCGACCTGACACTCGTGGCCTCCGTGCCCGCCGGGAGCCACCCGCTCCTCGAAATCTCCGACAAGGGCCTCTCTCAGGAGATCTCGCTCGCGGGCGGCCAGCTCGCCCCGGGCCCCGAAGTGCTGGCGCGGCTCGGCACCAATGAGCCGCTCGATGCCACGGGGAACCTTCCTGGTGCCGAGGTCCATATCAGCGACGCGGCCCTCGTCTGGTTCGCGGGCAGCGACGGGGGCACTGTCCCTCCCGCCCCCGACGAGGCCTATCTAGAGGTGCTCGCGACTGCAAGCCCACTCGCCTCCTCGTTCCTGCCAGCCTCAGACTTCAGCCTCTCGTCACCGGGCGGCCAGGCCGAGGTGGGAGAGGCTCTGCCCGATGCGGACCGCGCAGCCATCGTCGTCGGGTTCTTGGTGCCAGCGTCGTTCAGCAACGGCACCGTAACGGTATCGGTGGGAGGGCGCTCGTTTAGCGTTGCCGTGAATTTCCCTTAGGCCCACGGGCCAACCCGTAGGCTGTCGGAATGACCCTCGAGCGCCAATCCCCGCAGGACATTCGCGTCCTGCTACTTGAGAACATCCACCCCGACGCCACAGCCATCCTGTCCAAGGCTGGGTACCAGGTAGAGACTTCCGACCGGGCGATGCCGGAGGCGGAGCTGCTCGAGCGCTTGGCGGAGGTGGACGTGCTCGGGATCAGGAGCAACACGCATGTGCCTGACAGCGCTTTCGAGGCAGCCCCGCACCTCTTGGCTGTGGGCGCATTTTGCATCGGGACGAACCAGATAGACCTTGCCAGTGCGGGTGCTCATGGTTCGGCTGTTTTCAACGCTCCCTTTTCCAATACGCGCAGCGTTGTCGAACTCGTCATAGCGGAGATAATTGCCCTTCAGCGGGGCCTCACCGACAAAACGCGCCAGATGCACGAAGGGATCTGGGACAAATCTGCGAAGGGGAGCCACGAGGTGCGCGGTCGGCGTCTCGGTATAGTCGGCTACGGCAATATCGGCTCGCAGCTCTCGGTCCTCGCCGAGTCGCTCGGCATGTCTGTATGGTTTTACGACACCGCCGACAAGTTGTCCCTGGGCAACGCAAAACGCTGCTCGTCGTTGGAAGAGCTCCTCGAATCAGTCGACATCGTCACGTTGCATGTCGACGGGCGACCGGGTAACAAAGGCATGTTTGGCGAGGCGGAGTTTTCTCACATGGTCCCGGGAAGCATTTTCTTGAACCTTTCCCGAGGTTTTGTCGTCGACCACGCGACGCTGCGCCTCCATATCGAGAGCCGCCACATCGTTGGTGCCGCGATAGACGTCTTCCCAAGCGAGCCAAAGCGCCGCGGCGAGCCGTTCGTTTCAGAACTTCAGGGCCTCCCGAACGTGATCCTGACCCCGCACGTCGGGGGCAGCACCGAAGAAGCTCAACAGGACATCGGCCGCTTCGTCGCCGGCAAGCTGCACGACTACCTTTCGACCGGGTCGACCTCGCTGTCGGTCAACCTGCCCAACCTGGTGCTCCCGGCCGCCTCCGGCGATTTCCGCCTCACCCACGTCCACGCCAACGTGCCGGGCGTCCTGGCGGCGGTCAACAGCCTGTTCGCCGCCCACGGTATGAACATCGTCGCCCAGCACCTGAGCACCCGGGGTGACATCGGCTACGTCATCACGGACACTCCAAGCGACTTCCCGCCTGACGTAATCACCGCCTTGGAGGAGATGCCCTACACGATCCGCTTGCGGGTCCTCTGAGGCCACCGAGGGTCGCCGCGTCCAATTGGGACGTCGACGGTGGCCACGGTGTGGCAAGTTGCAGTTTAGGGAACCCTCAAGTATTCGCGCGCTAGTGCCGATAAGGGGCTATGGATAGTTTCATGGGTGTAATTCGCCCTTGGGCTAGACGTACCGCTGCTTGGCTGACCTGCGCCTTTCTCGCCGGGGCGGGAGCCGTCGTCCGGGCGGGCCTAGTCGTCACGGCGTTGGTTTCGGGGATGTTCGAACTGCTGGGCGAGAAGGTTGAGTCTCGCCGGGCGGCTGCCTCCCTGCTTGCGGCGCAAACAGCGAAGGCCTCCAACCGCTGGCGGGCGGCGTTCGACGCAGCGCCCCTCGGGATGGCCAAGGTGAGCCCGGAGGGGCGTCTGCAGGAAGTGAACTCCGCGTTCTGCGCGATGCTCGGCGAGCCGGAGCGGGCGATCCTGGGCAGGCGCCTCAGTGCGCTGGTTTACCCGGACGACCTCTCAGAGCTGGCCGGGCCTGGTGACCCGGGCAAGGCGAAGGTCGCCAAAGCCGAGGTGCGCATTGTCTGCGCCGGTGGCCGGCTGCGCTGGTGCGAACTGGCCTCCTCGGTGGTGCGCGACCGCGAGGGCCGACCTCATCACGTGCTCGTGTACGTGGTCGACATAACGCGCCACAAACGGTCCCAGGCCGCGTTGCGTGACCTGGCTACCCGGGACCCTCTTTCCGGGCTTGCCAACAGGCGCTGGTTCGAGCTCCAGCTCGCCCGCCATCTGCATACCTGTACCACCGACGGGCCGAGGGGCGCCCTGATCGTCATGGACCTCGACAACTTCAAGCGGGTCAACGACACGCTCGGCCACCAAGCGGGCGACCGGCTGGTGATCGAGGTGGCCGTAACTCTCCGCAGGCACCTGCGCGACAGGGACCTGGTCGCCCGGCTCGGCGGCGACGAGTTCGCGGTGGTGCTCCACGACGGCGACTCCTGGGCCGCCGAGTCGGTTGCCCGCAAGCTGGTCCTGGCGGTGCGTGACGAGGTCGACAATGGAGCAGGTGGTGTAACCGTATCGCTTGGCGTAGCACCCTTTGACCTGTTCAAGGGCGTAAACGCCCGCGAGGCCCTGCGATCTGCGGACGTCGCCATGTACACGGTCAAACGTTCTGGGCGCAACGGGTACGCGGTCGCCGGCGCAACCGAGGGGCCTCACCACGCTCGCAGCCGCACCGACCTGGCCGCTCGAGCCGGTTGGGCCGAGCGCCCTGGAGGTGCCGGCAGCGTTGGTTACGAGGCGTCACGCGGCGCCGATCTGCCTGCCAACCGAGTGGCCGACCTCTCTTCCGGCGGCATGGCCGACCTGTCTGCGAGCGGCGTGGCCGACCTGTCTGCGAGCGGCGTTGGCGGCCCTCAGCAGCGTGGGCGGCTCTCCTAGCGGCCCAGTCCCGGGCCTCGTGTGTTCATTTGTGGTGGTTTCCCCGTGACAGCAGCAGCGCCGCAAGCTCGGCCGCTAACTCGACAGCGTCGCGGTGGCTCACGACGACGCGGTCCCAGTTACAGCCCTGTGCGTCGAGCACGAGAGCAGGCTGGCGAGCACGCACTGCCACGAATTCGCGCCGGCCGTCGCGTCTCCGGCTCCCTAAAGCGAACGACCCTGGCCATGAGGTACCTCGCAGCCGGGACAGCGTGACAAAGTCCAGCGGCGACTGCTCGACGTGGACCATCTTCAGGCACTCGATCGGCACCGAAACCTCGCGTCGCCAGACGGCGAGAGCCTCGAGGGCGGTCAAGCGGACCACCACTTCGCTGGTATGGACTGTCAGTTCGGCCATCTTCGTTGCTCGCGAAATGTTCGGGACTAAAGACCTGTAGTGAGCTCTGGGCCTCAACTCTACGGGCGCTTTGCCGATCTCACGAGCAGGATGAACGTATTTGTGACGACGCCGGGACCAGTTATCCCCGGGACAGCGACAAGACCTCCTCGCTCGGCGCCCAAGGCGCGCACTCAGGGCCATGACGTCGCGACCAGGGGCCCGATGCCCTTCGCCCCGGCCCACCAGCTCCGCAGGCGGCGTTCGCCTGTCCTACCCGCGACGCGGCTCGTTGACCAGATCGGCGCCGGGCTCACCGACGACCCGGGCCCTGGTGGGTGGTCAGGCGGCTTTGCCAACCAGGCGCACTGGGACCCCGACAGACCTCGGGAGTGGCGCTGCTGGGCCCAGAGCGGGCCTACGTGGTCAGCCCATTGCGGCGCCGAAGTCGCGGCGAGCGACCCGCTCGGGCTTTGCCAGCGGCACCGCGCATCCCTAGTCGAGGTTGACCACGACAGGGCTTCCGCCCGCGCACCTGAACACGCGCTGAGCGCCGGCTGAAAACTTGGCGCACTTCTGCGCCCACCGCCCGTCCACTGCGCTTCCAGGTCCTAGCCTCGACGGTTAGGCTGTTGCCTGAGTGTTGTCCCTGTTAAGGGGGAAAGGCGCAAATGGCAAGTACACAACAAACCGGTGGAAAAGGCAAGGTCCCTCCCCGCCCGGGCGTTTCGCGCCCGTCGGTGCCCAAGCGGCCCACAGCGAAGGCGGGGGGCTACGGAACGGGCAAGCCGAGCCGACCGGTCCCGAGGTCATCCGCACGCCGTGCCGTCCAACAGCGCCGGCAGCGCAACCTCTACACGGCCTACGGAGCCGTGGCCGTCGTCATTGTCGTGATCGCGGTCATCGTTGCGATCAACCTGGCAGGGGGCTCGAAGCCCAAGGCCACCAAGAACGGCGTGGTCGTCGGGACGTTCCCGCTCACGACGGCCTTGTTCGACCAGGTCGCAAATGTCCCGGCCAAGGATCTCATCAAGGCGGCCGAGGCCGAGCCGAGCAACACCCAGCCACCCATCAAGTTGCCTGCCGCGAACGCCGAGCTACTTCTCGGGGGTAAGCCCGAGATCCTGTACATCGGCGCAGAGTTTTGCCCATTCTGCGGCGCCGAGCGATGGGCGCTGGTAATGGCACTTTCGAAGTTCGGCACTTTCCACAATGTCATGGGGACGACCTCGTCCTCTACTGACGTCAACCCGAGCACGCCGACGTTCTCGTTCTACAAGTCCACCTACACGAGCCCCTACCTGAGCTTCGTGCCCGTCGAGACCGAGACCAACACCAAGGCGACGCTTCAG
>DATKHZ010000275.1:0-3830 GCA_035509995.1 Acidimicrobiales bacterium
CGAGGCGGTCCTTAGGCAGGAGCCCGCAGCACAGGACGTTGACCAGCGGGTTGCCCGAGTAACACTCAGCGAACTCGAGCTCGCCCCCGACGGTCGGGACCCCGACGGCGTTGCCGTAACCGGAGATGCCGCTCACCACCCCGCTGGCGACCCAGCGGTTGTGAGCATCGTCCAGGAGCCCAAACCGCAGCGGGTCCATCAGCGCGATCGGGCGGGCGCCCATCGTGAAGATGTCGCGTATTATGCCGCCGACCCCGGTAGCGGCCCCCTGATAGGGCTCGATCGCCGACGGGTGGTTGTGGCTTTCGATGCGGATCGCGACGGCGATCCCGTCCCCGGCGTCGACCACCCCTGCGTTCTCGCCCGGGCCAACCAGCACGGCCGGCCCAGCTGTCGGGAGCCGGCGAAGGTGGAGCCTCGAGGACTTGTAGGAGCAGTGCTCGCTCCACATCACCGCGTACATGGCCAGCTCGAGGTGATTGGGCACGCGGCCCAAGATCCCCTCTATAGAAGCGGCTTCCTCATCGGTCAGCCCGAGCTCGCGGTGCAATGTTGCCTCCATGCCCTTCAAACTAGGCTGCGAGCGCGGTGCCTACCTGCCTCGTCATACAGCATCTCCCGCCCGAGGGGCCCTACCTCATCGCAGAAGCGCTCGAGAACGCTGGCATAGCGGTCGAGCTCTGCCAGATCTTCGCCGGCGGCCGCCTGCCGGCAAGCCTTGACGGCTACGACGGCCTGGTGGTTATGGGTGGCCCGATGTCGGCCGCCTCGGATGACGGCTTCACCACCAGGACCGCAGAAATCGACCTACTCGAAGATGCCCTGGAGCGACGGCTACCGGCACTTGGCGTATGCCTCGGAGCGCAACTGCTCGCGATAGCCGCGGGCGGCAAGGTCTACCCGGGGGCAGAGGGGCCGGAGATCGGTTGGGCGCCGGTGGCGCTTGTCGGAGAGGCCGAGCATGACCTGCTCTTTGGAGATCTTCCCCGCGAGCTGACGGTGCTGCACTGGCACGGGGACACCTTCGACCTCCCTCCCGGGGCGGCGCACCTGGCCACGAGCAAGGCCTACCCGAACCAAGCCTTCCGGTCCGGTCCCCAGGCGTGGGGGCTCCAGTTCCACCTCGAAGTCGACAGCTCCGCGGTCGACGCGTTCGTAGCAGCCTTCGGCGACGAAGCCGCGCGTTGCGGCGTCCCGCCCGAGGACATTGCCATGAGGGCAGGCTCGGCTATTGCGGGACTCGCCCCGGCGCGCGGCAAACTACTCGACCGTTTTGCAGCCCTCGTCCGCGAGCGTGAACTTGGCTAACCAGGTCCCAGCCGCGCGCACGACGCGGCCGCGCGCCGAGCCTGGCCTGGGCATAATGCAGTCGTGGCTTCTTCCCCCATTGGCCCGTCAATGTTCGACCTGACCGGGCGGGCCGCCATCGTGACGGGTGGGAGCGGGGCACTTGGCCGGGCGATCGCGCTGGGCCTGCGCAGGGCCGGTGCGAACGTTGCTGTGCTTGCGAGGCACGTCGAGGCTGTCGACGAGGTGGTGGCCGCTCTGGCGGCCGACCTGCCCGGCGAGCCCGGCTTGCTCGGCGAGCCCGACCTGCCGAGAGAGGCCAACATGCCGGGAAAAGCTGTCCCTCTTGTCGCGGACGTGCTCGACGTCGAGTCGCTCGAGGATGCCCGGGGTGCTGTGATAGGGCGATGGGGGCGCCTCGACGTGCTCGTCAACGCTGCCGGCGGGAACCAGCCGGAAGGTACGGTGCCGGTCGGTGGTTCGTTCTTCGACCTGGACGCGGACGGCTTCCGGGCGGTCCTCGAGCTGAACTTGATGGGTACGTTCCTGGCTACTCAGGTTTTTGCCAAGGCGATGGCAGGCCCCGGAAGCGGGAGCGTTGTCAACATCTCCTCCATGGCTGCGTCGAGGCCCCTTTCACGTGTCGTCGGCTACGGCGCAGCGAAGGCAGGAGTTGAAAACCTCACCCGCTGGCTGGCCGACCACATCGCCCGCCAAGTGAGCCCGGCCATCCGGGTAAACGCCATCGCCCCGGGCTTCTTCCTCGGCGACCAGAACCGGGCCCTGCTCACCGAAACCGACGGTTCGCTAACCGAGCGGGGCCGAGCGATAGTGAGCCGCACCCCCATGGGCCGCCTCGGCAGCCCAGAAGACCTCGTTGGTACGGTGCTCTGGCTCGCATCCGACGCGAGCGCCTTTGTTACAGGCACAGTGGTCCCCGTGGACGGCGGCTTCTCGGCGGCGGCAGGGATATGAGCCAGGTGCCTGCAGCGCTTGACCAGGTGGTCTCTGCGACGGCCGGGCCTGGCCAGGCTCTCGGCTACGACGAGATCGCCGATGTGCTGGCGGCCGCTCTCGAAGACGCCGTGGCGGGGGAGCGTGTCCTGGTGCTCGTCCCCGACCGCACCCGCAACCTGCCACTGGCCGAGCTGTTCCCTGTCGTCGGGGCGGCGCTTCACCGGGCTGCCCGCGTCGATGTCATGGTGGCCCTCGGGACTCACCCCGCGCTCGCAGAAAGCGACATCCGCGACCTCATAGGCCTCCCTGATGGGCGCCTCGGCTCGTTGGGGGCGATCTCCAACCACGACTGGTCAAACCCTTCGGCGCTCGACACGATTGGCACCGTGAGCGCCGAGAGGCTGCGAGAGGTAGCCGGGGCGACGTGGCACAGCTCTCTTGGCGGTGACCTCGTCGTGCGGGTGAACAAGGCGGCAGTCGAGGCGGACCGCGTTGTGGTAGTCGGCCCAACACTGCCTCACGAGGTGGCCGGGTATTCGAGCGGCGCCAAGTACCTCTTCCCGGGGATCTCCGGGCCGGAAATGATCGACGTAATGCATTGGTTGGCCGCCCTCTCGGGCATCCTTGCCACCATCGGCGTCAAAGAAACCCCGGTGCGGGCTCTCATACGCGAGGCGACCTCGTTGCTGGCGACACCTGTGAGCACGGTCGCTCTCGTTACCGACGGCGCGGGTGGCGGCGACAGCATCGCGGGCGTTTACGCCGGCGGCCTCGAAGACGCATGGTCGGCGTCGGTGGCGCAAGCCGAGCGGTTGCACACGACGTGGGTCGATCGGCCGTACGAGCGCGTGATTTCTTGTGCCTTGCCGATCTACTCCGAGCTCTGGACCGCCGGCAAAGCAATGTACAAACTGGAACCAGCCGTGGCCGACGGTGGCGAACTGGTAATTTACGCCCCGCACCTTTCAACGGTCAGCGCCGTTCACGGCGAGGACATATTCGCCGTGGGTTACCACGTGCTGGCGTACTTCCTCGACCAGTGGGAGCGTTTCAGCCACGTTCCCCTCGCCGTGCTGGCCCACAGCACCCACGTAAAGGGCGCTGGCACCTTCGACGTGGCAACATCCACGGAGCACCCCCGCATAGAAGTGAAGCTGGCAAGCCAGATATCACGGGAGGACTGCGAGCGGCTGAACCTCGGTTACGTCGACCCGCGCTCGGTCGACCTCTCAGCGGAGGGCGGGGGCGGCGGGGGCGGCGGCGGCGGCGGGGGCGGCTGGACCGGCGACCGCAGCGGGTGTGACGGGGGCGGCGGGACGCTCGTCGTGCCGAGGTCCGGCGAGATGCTCTACCGGGTCAGGGCCGCAAAACTTTAGGAGCCAGGCTCATTTTCTATTCGAAAAAGAGGCTGTCGCATTATCGGGCGGGCGAAGAAGGGTGAGTGTGCGCGGCGCTTCGGGCTTGGTAGGCCTGAGGGCGGGGGCAGTGAGGGCTTTGTAACCCTCGGGGCAAGGCTGGACCGGCTTGGCAAGGCTATGAAGGGCTCAGGATCGGGCTGGGCGTGGAGCGGAAGAGCTTCAGCAGGT
>DATKHZ010000276.1:0-2187 GCA_035509995.1 Acidimicrobiales bacterium
GGGTCGAGGAGGTCTTGATCGGCCAGGACTCGACGGCCGTCGGTCGGACCGAGGAGCTCTGGGGTTCTGTGGACCTTGCCGGCACGTCGGTTACCAAGGCGTCCTTCAACGTCAACATGGCGAGCGTCGAAAGCGACCAGAGCATGAGGAATGCCCAGTTCGACGGGCGCATCATGGACGTGAGCGATTACCCGACAGCCAAATTTGTCCTGACCCAGCCAATTTCCCTCGCCGGCGGTCTTGTCACCGGCGGTTCCATGCAGTACTCGGCGACCGGCACGCTTAAGATGCACGGAGTGACCAAGTCGGTCACCTTTCCCGTCTCGGTGGAGGTAACTAGTGGTGGTGCGGTGTACGTACTGGCGGACGTCCCGATCGTGTTCGCCAACTGGGGCATCTCCAACCCGAGTATCGCCGGCTTCGTCACCACGCAGAGCTCGGGGACGCTGGAGGTCCTGCTCCATCTTGTCCGAGGGGCGGGGAACCCGGTCTCATCCGGCTCGTCCGCGGGCTCGGGTGGCGGCTTTGGCGGGCCGGTAACAGTTCCGAGCACCACCGTGCCTCCGCTAAGGGTCCCTACTGCCTCATGAGCGAGCCTCGCGGGCACCCCGCCGCGGCTGTGCCCGGTGACGACCTGGCGCAGCGTTTGTCGCGGCTGAGCTCTCGGTTGCTCGCCGACGCGGAGGCTGTCGATGCCTCGGAGAACATCCCAGCCGAGCACCTGCATGCTCTAGCCGCCGCCGGTTTGTACGGGATGTTCGCCCCCGTTGCCGAGGGTGGCTTAGGCCTTGGCTACATCGAAATATGCGCCGTGATCGAAGAGCTGGCCTCGTGCTGCCTCCCAACTACGTTCCTGCTGGCCCAACACTTCCGGCTCCTTGGAGCGATGCTCGACCCCGCCACGCCTCCGGCCATCCGCGAGGCGATGCTCGCGCGCACTATCCGGGGCGAAACGAAGGGCGGGGTCGCGTTGACCGGGTTGCTGCCTGGTCCTTCCGCACTCCACGCGATGCCCGCTCCGGGCGGCTGGCTCCTGGACGGGGCCGCCCCCTGGGTGAGCGGTTGGGGCATCGTGGACGTGATCTGCGTCTTCGCCCGGGGGCCGGCAGGACCTCAGGGGGAGACGGTTGTCACGCTGCTCCTGGATGGTCGCCCCCAGAAGGGTCTCTCCGTCACGCCGCTGCGGCTGTCCGCCCTCAACGCGACACGCACGGTCCGGTTGGGCTTTGCCGCCCTGTTCGTCGCCGAGGACAACGTGATCGGCTTGCAGCCTTACGAAATTGCGACCCGCGAGTCGGAAATGCGCCTCCGGCTGAACGGGTCCTTCCCGCTAGGAGTCGCCGGGCGCTGCTGCGCGCTCCTAGGCCCATCCCCACTCGACGACGAGCTAAGGGACTGCCGGGCTTCACTGGACGCCGCCGACGACAGCAACATGGCAGCCGCGCGGGCCGCAGCCTGTGAACTCGCAGCCCGGGCAGCACATGTTCTTGTCGTGAGCCGGGGGAGCAGGGCAGCACTCGTGGGCGACCCGGCCGAGCGCCTAAGCCGGGAAGCCGCCTTCTTGCTCATCTTCGGGAGCCGCCCGGCGATCAAGGACGCCTTGCTCAAAAGCCTGGAGGCACGCTCAACAGTTCGCTAGCGGGCTGGTAGGCGGTAAGCCTTGCAACGCTTGCACCACCAGCGGAAATTGAGGGGGCCCTTGCACCTCCCGCAGCGGTAGACGCCGACCTTGGCCAAGACGAAATGGGTAGCCGACAGCGTCAGGCCCGACCACTTGTACCAACGACCACGCCGCATGAACTTTCTCCGTCCCAGGTATTCCATTGCGCCCACACGGGCTTCGCTCGCATGTTAGGGAACACCGGGCACTTTCCACATGAACGCATGCCGCGCCGTGGAGCGCGGCCGGTCAGTGGCTACCGAACCAGTCGAGGTGGCGCTCGACGTAGTCGACCATCTGAGAGGGGGCCCGCACGATGTGGAAACCGCCTGGGTAGCGGACCATGACGGCCTCTTGGCCGAGTCGGCGGAGCGCTTGGAAGAACTCCTCCGCCTGGCTGATCGGGCAGCGAAGGTCGCCCTCCCAGTGGAACAGCATCACCGGTGTCGTGACATTGGCGACGTGGGTGATCGGCGAATGCTTGGCGTAGAGCTCCGGCTTCTGCCAAGGGAGGCTGCCAACCTCGT
>DATKHZ010000277.1:0-4315 GCA_035509995.1 Acidimicrobiales bacterium
GGGCGCCAACACGCCCGCCTACGATTACCTGAGCGCCCACCGGGTGAAAGTCCACTGGGCGCCGAGTTCGTACGAAGCCACACACGAAAAGGCCGTCGTCGTCGATGTTGGGTACTCGGACCAAACGGCGCTGATAATGACCCTAAACCTGACCTCGCGCTACTACGCGACAACGCGGGACTTTGCCGTGGTCGAGCGCAAGCCAGCCGATGTGGCCGCCATTGCATCGGTGTTCAATGCGGATTATTCCGGCGACCAGAACGCACCAACGTCAGGAACCGACTTGGTTTGGAGCCCTGGCTCCGAGCCAGCGCTGCTGGCCCTTATCGGTTCGGCCCGGCACAACCTGGCGGTCGAGAACGAGGAGATGTCAAACGCACAGGTCGTCTCAGCTCTCGTCTCCGCCGCTAGGGCTGGAGTCGTAACCCACGTCATCATGACGGAGGACAGTGCTTATAGTGCCAATCTCTCAAAGCTTGTAGCTGCTGGCGTGGACGTTCACCTCTATCCCGATACCTCTTCGGCCTTGTACATCCACGCCAAAGTCGTCGTCGTTGATGCGGGGACCGCCGCGGAAAAAGCGTTTGTCGGCTCTGAGAACTTCTCAAGCGCGTCCATGGACTATAACCGCGAGCTAGGCATTGTCGTCAACGATCCTCCGATAGTGAACGAGCTTGACCGAGTCCTGAACCACGATTACGACGGGGCGCCGGCGGACGGCACGTCGGCAACGTCGAAGCCAACCGCCACAACGACTGCGCCCTCCTCGGGGCAGCCGCCTAACACGGCCCCGAGTGGCCGCTACTACAAACCTGGTGAGTACTGCCCTCGCAAGGACCTCAACAAGACGATCACAGACCCGTACGGCACAATGACTTGCGAGGAACCACCGAGTGGCGGTCAGCCTCGCTGGGTAGCGACATGAACGTGGCTCAGGTACTTGAATGACCGAAGACAATTCTAAGGACGACCGCCTGCAGCGATTCTCAGCTCGGGTCGACCCGGTGATGATGGTTCTTGCCCTGCTGTGGCTACCCGTTCTCGTTGTTCCCTTGGTCAGCCACCTTCACGGTTCGATCGCGATCGCGTTTGCCACCGTCGACTATTTCGTCTGGGCCGCCTTTTTGCTCGAGTATGTCGCCAAGCTATGGCTGTCCGTCGACCGCTGGCGCTTCGTCCGGCATCACCTCTTGGACCTGGCCATGGTAGCGGTGCCGGTCCTCCGGCCCGTTCGGCTGGCCCGGCTCCTGCGTTTTGTGCGGCTCGGACGAGTCGTGATCGTGCTCGGGGCCAGTCTTTGTCGGGCACGCGCCATGCTTACTCACCACGCCCTTCACTTTGTCCTCCTCGCTGTAGTAGCCATCGTCTTCGCGGGAGCCGGGCTCGAGCTAGTGCTCGAGCAGCACTCGGCTGGGCCAACGACCATCCACAACTTCGGGGACGCGCTCTGGTGGGCGGTCGTCACCGTAACGACCGTCGGGTACGGCGACAAGGTCCCAATGACCGGTGGGGGGAAATGGATTGCCACTGCCCTGATGTTCACCGGTATCGGCCTCGTCGGCACGCTCACGGCGACCATCGCCTCGTATTTCGTACAAGAGCAGCAGTCAGAGGAAATGGCTGACGTGAAAGCACAACTTGCGGAGATCCGGGAACTGCTCGTTTCCCAACAGACCGACGGCCCTAGAGCCCACCAAGGCGCGGTCCCTCCGAAGCTGTTCAAGACGTGACCGCACGCCACGGCCCATGTGGAATGCTTTCGCTATGCCAGGCCTTGACGAGGACCCCTCAGAAGCAATCGAGCTATGCAAGGCCGCCCACGGCCGACTGCTGAAGACGGTCGCAACGGTCAGACAAGAGCAGGTAGGTGCGCCGAGCCGTTTGCCCGGATGGACGATCGGGCATGTCCTGACCCACCTCGCCCGCAACGCCGACGGTCACACCCGGCGCCTCGAGGGAGCCTTGCGCGGTGAGGACCTGGCTCGCTACCCGGGCGGCAGCGTGCAGAGGGAGGCCGACATATCCGAAGGAGCCGCTCGCCTACCAGGCGAACTGCTCGAAGACACGCGCCTCGCCCAGTTGCGGCTCGAGCTTGCTTGGGACAAGAGCGTTTCGGCGAACTGGCCACACCCCGAGTTCCGGGGCAATGACCGCTGGCCCTCGACCGCTAGCCCGGTGCGGAGACTACGTGAGGTAGAGGTTCACCACGTCGACCTCGGGCTGGGGTACGAGCCATCGGACTGGCCAGAGGCGTACGTGGCCTGGGAACTGCCGATGCTCCTCGCCTCCGTGCCTGAGAGGATGAAAAGTCTTGAGGACTCAATAGACCTGGTCGTGTGGCTGGCGGGACGAGGTCCGGTCCCCACCGACATCCAGCTCGGCCCCTGGTAACGGTGCGATCGGGCACAACTCGTCGCCGTCGTAACAGGCCTCGGTGTCAGCTCCGGAGTGCCCCAGGTCGCTCGTCGAGGAGGTCCCATGCCGCGCCGGCGATGGTCGGCGTATCGATGCCGAAACTGCGGTACAAGTCTTCGACCTCGCCCACCTGGCCGAAGTCGTTCACCCCGAGGCAGGTTATCGGGACCGAATTGATGCTCCCGAGGAACGACAGGGTGTGGGGGTGACCGTCAACGACAGCAACGATCGGGGCGCTGCGCACGGGCGGGAAAAGCGACCCCAAGACATCGGTCGGCCAGTTGGCCAGGCCTCTTCGCGCTTGGACGGCCCGAAAAACCAGGTCAGCCGACGTCAAACAGATGACATCGCACCTCACCCCGTTCTGTTCGAGCTCGGAAGCTGCACTCAGGACCTCGGGCATGACCGCACCCATTCCCACCAGGCACACCATCGGCATCTTCTGGCTCTGGCGCAGGTGGTACCCACCTGCCAGCACCGACAGGCGGCGAAGTTCCCGGTCCGTTTTGTCTTCGGGCACCGCACACAGCGCCTGGCTCACCGGCCGCGTGCTCAAGCGGAAATATGACGAAGTACCTCCCTGGAAGCCGAGACTTCCTAGAGCGTGCAGCATCGCCCATTCGAAGTCCTGCACGAACGCCGGCTCCCAGGCGGTGCAGCGAGGCTGCTCGAGGCCGATCGAAGGTGTGATGACGGACTGGTGGGCGCCCCCCTCGGGGGCAAGGGTGACCCCAGACGGCGTCCCCACCAGTATGGACTGCCCACCCGAATAAATACCGAAGGACCAGGGCTCGAGGCAACGTGCGACGAAGGGGTCGTAGACGGTGCCGATCGGTAGCAGCGGCTCGCCGTCACGCGACCAGGTCAGGCCAAGCTCAGACAGGAGCCCGACGAGGCTGACCTCTGCGATACCGAGCTCGATGTGCTGACCTTTTTGGGACTGCCTCCAGCGGACGAGAGTCGAGCGGTCTTGGGCGAACCAGTCTGGGCGGTCGTCGATATGCCAAATGCCCACACGGTTGATCCAGCCACCGAGGTTGGTCGAAGACGCCACATCGGGGCTGACGGTCACTACCCGAGCGGCCACCTCCGGCGCCTCTCTCGCCAGGTCGAGCAGGAACCGTCCAAGGCCCTGCTGGGTGGACTCGGTGCCACCGCCTGCAATGCTGACCTCGACCGGTGGCTTGGCGGTCGCTTTTGGCGCCAGCGAGGGGCCGGCCAGGCGTTTAGCGGCCGCAGCGCATACAAGGGCCTCCGGGCTGCCGGGCGGGAGCTTGGCCCATGGCATCTCTGGGTCGGCCCCCAGCTCCGCGCCGAGCCGGCGCCATTCGTCCACGCTGAGCAGAGCCGAATGGTTCCCCGGATGGCCCTCGGTCGGCAGGCGCCAGGCTTTTATGGTGTAGGCGAGCACGACCGACGGCCGGTCGGTTACCTGGTCAGCTTGGCTGAATGCGTCCAACAGGTCGCCAAGGTCATGGCCCCCGAGGTTGCGAACCGCCCCTGCGACCGCGCCGTCATCGAGGTCAGCCAAAAGACGGGCAATGTCCTTGTGCCCTGGGCCCGAGCCAGCCACCGCTTGGCGGAGGTCTCTTGCCGGTAAACGCAACAGGTGTTGGTACTCCTCGTTGCTCATAGCGTCGATCCGGCGCTCCAGCAGCTCGCCACCTTCCGCCGCGAAGAGCTCCCGCAGCCGAGAACCGTACTTGAGAGTGAGGGTGTTCCAGCCTGCGGCGCTGAACATGTCCCGGATGCGGTGGGCGGCGATGCCAGGCACGACCCTGTCCAGCGACTGCCGGTTCAGGTCGACGACCCAAAGTACTTCGCCGAGCCCGGGCACCATCGGGTCGACGAGGGCTTCCCACACCGCACCTTCATCGAGCTCGGCGTCACCGACCAAGGC
>DATKHZ010000278.1:0-7149 GCA_035509995.1 Acidimicrobiales bacterium
CGCGCTGGAGGACCAGCTCGGCCGCCTCTTTTTCGACTGGTTCAACCTCTGAGCTCAAGGTCAGCCCGAGACCGTGCTCGCAGCATTCCCGGACGGCAGCGGCCAGCGCCGGCGCCCGCGACGGGTCGGCGCGTGCATCGCGGACAGCCCCGAAGATCACCGCCAGAGCGCCCGGGGTGTCGAAATCGTCGTCCATGCGCCACTTGAAACGTGCAATGGCCGCCTCGTCGGGGGGGACCGCCGGCAGGGCCCTTGTCTCCCTTGCGAAGTTGTCGAGCCGGCTGACGGCCCCTTGTGCCTGGTCCAGAAGATGCGCGTTGACACTCATAGGGGAGCGGTAGTGCGTCTGGAGCACCAGGGCTCGCAGCACGCGGCCTTCGTAGCGCTCCAGCAGCTCCTCGAGCGAGGTGATGTTCCCCACGGACTTGCTCATCTTCTCGCCCGCCTCATCAACGACCATCCCGTTGTGTGCCCACCGCCTCGCGAACACCTTGCCGTCGGCGACCGCCTGGGCACGCTCGTTCTCGTGGTGGGGGAAGACCAGGTCCAAACCGCCGAGGTGGAGGTCGAAACCTTCGCCGAGAAGGTCGAGCGACATCACTACGCACTCGGTGTGCCAACCGGGCCGCCCCTGTCCCCAAGGGGAGGGCCACGCCGGCTCGCCCGCATTGGCGTACTTCCAGAGAACGAAATCGAGCGGGGAACGCTTGGCCGCCTCCTTGCCCGCTTCCACCCTGGCCCCGCTCTGCAACATGTCCAGGTCCTGCCGGGCGAGCAGGCCATAACCGGGGAGGGACTCGGTCGAGAAATAGATCCCGTCTCCTCCTTCGTAAGCGTGACCTTTGGAAACCAGGTCGCCGATAAGGCGCACCATGTCCTCCACGTAAGCGGTGGCGTGCGGGGTGGCGTCGGGACGCTTTACGTCGAGGGCGTCCATTGTCTGCCACCAGATGGCCTCGTAGCGGGCGGCGACCTCATCGGCCGGACGCTCCTCTTCAGCGGCGCGGGCGATGATCTTGTCCTCGATGTCGGTCACGTTCGACACGAAATGGACGTCCAGCCCGCTCCAGGCCAGGTAACGGCGGAGCGTGTCCCAGACGATCGAGAAACGGCCGTGGCCGAGGTGCGGCGCTCCCGACACGGTCGGCCCGCACATGTAGACGGAGAGGTGACCCGGGGACCGCGGCTCCAGGGGTGCCACCTGCCCGGTTGCTGTGTCCAAGAGAGCGAGCACAGCAAGTACGGTAGCGGGATCATGTCTGAGAAGATGTCCACCGGCCGCGCCGGAGGCGGGCGCGGTCGTCGGGGCGCACCTGACAAGCCCGTGCTCGAGGGTATCGAGGCGGCCTGGGCCGAGCGTTGGGCTGACGAGGGCACCTACCATTTCGACCCGACGGCGACGCGGGAACAGGTCTACTCCATCGACACGCCTCCTCCCACTGTGAGCGGGTCGTTGCATATGGGGCATGTCTTTTCGTTCACCCATACCGACACCATCGCCCGTTACAAGCGGATGCGCGGCTACACGGTTTGGTACCCGATGGGCTGGGACGACAACGGCCTGCCAACCGAGAGACGCGTCCAGAACTACTACGGGGTGCGTTGCGACCCGAGCTTGCCCTACCAGGCCGGCTATGTGCCGCCAGTCGAGGGTGGGCTCGCCAAAGGTGAGCAGCCGGTGGCGATAAGCCGGCCCAATTTCGTCGAGCTCTGCGAGCGGCTCACCGCCCAGGACGAGCGTGCCTTCGAAGACATCTTCCGCTATCTGGGCCTTTCCGTCGACTGGCGCCACCTCTATACGACCATCGGCGAAAAGGCCCGCCGCACGTCGCAACTGGCGTTCCTGCACCTCCTGCACAAGGGTGAGGCCTATTCCGCCGAAGCTCCGACGCTGTGGGACGTCGACTTCCGCACCGCCGTCGCCCAGGCGGAGCTGGCCGACCGTGAACGCCCTGGGGCGTTCCACACGCTCGCTTTCCATCGCTCCGACGGCGAGGACTTCCTGATCGACACGACGCGGCCGGAACTGCTGCCGGCGTGCGTCGCTGTGGTGGTCCACCCTTCTGACGAGCGCTACAAGGGCCTGATCGGCTCTCAGGTCACCACACCGCTGTTCGGGGCATCTGTGCCGGTACTCGAACACGCGCTAGCGCAACCCGACAAGGGCACCGGGGCCGCGATGGTGTGCACCTTCGGGGACCTGACCGATGTCATCTGGTGGCGTGAGCTTGGCCTACCCGTGCGCGCCATCATCGGGCGGGACGGGCGGCTCTTGCCGGCGGCGCCGGCTGGGCTCGCCGAAGCTGGCGCGGCCCTGTATTCCTCAGAACTGGCAGGGAAAACTGTGGCCGCCGCGCAGCGGCGCGTGGTCGAGCTACTACGCGAGTCGGCTGAAATGCGCGGCGAACCGCGTCCCATAACCCACGTGGTCAAGTACTACGAAAGAGGCGACCGGCCACTGGAAATAGTCACAAGCCGGCAATGGTGGATCCGCACGCTCCCCCACCAAGAGGCGCTCCTGGAGCTGGGCCGCGAGCTCAGATGGCACCCCGCCTACATGCTGGCGCGCTACGAGGACTGGGTGAGCGGGCTGAACAGCGACTGGCTCGTCAGCAGGCAGCGCTTTTACGGCGTGCCGTTCCCGATCTGGTACCGCCTGGACGACGCCGGCGAACCAGTTCATTCCGAGCTGCTGCTCCCCTCCGAGGACGAGCTGCCGATCGACCCGACCACCGACGTCCCGCAGGGCTACTCGCCCCAAGATCGCGGTCTGCCTGGAGGCTTTGCGGCTGACCCTGACGTGATGGACACTTGGGCGACCTCGTCGTTGACGCCCCAGATCGCCGGGGGCTGGCAAGACAGGGCCGCGGGCGACCGCTGGGAGCGCCTCTTCCCGATGGACCTGCGCCCACAGGCCCACGACATAATAAGGACCTGGCTCTTCTCGACGATCGTCCGGTCCTACCTCGAGTTCGGCCGCCTGCCCTGGTCGAACGCGGCATTATCGGGTTGGATCCTCGACCCGGACCGCAAGAAAATGTCCAAATCAGTGGGAAATGTCGTCACTCCCCGCGGCCTTCTGGAACAACACGGTTCGGACGCGGTCCGTTACTGGGCGGCCTCGGGGCGCCCGGGCACCGACACGGCTTTCGAGGAAACCCAGATGACCGTCGGTCGAAAACTGGCCCTCAAGATGATGAATGCCTCCAAGTTCGTGCTCAGCCCGAAGCTCTGGGGTCGCGATGCCGCGACCGAGCCGAAGCCTGACGAGGCGAGGCGTGTCGAGCTGGCACCTGGCGAGGCGAGGCCTGGCGAGCTGGAACCGGGCGAGGCGGCCGGAGAAGCAGCCGCCGCAGTGCTCCGAGGTGCGCTCGCAGTAGATCCAGTTGACGTTGCCCTGTTGACGAGCCTGAGTGAGCTCGTCTCGGTCGCGACCCGAGCGTTCGAGGACTACGACTACGCCCGGGCGCTCGAGCGCACTGAGGCCTGGTTCTGGGACTTCTGCGACAACTACCTGGAGCTGGTCAAGTCCCGCGCCTACGGGGAAATGGGCCTAGAACGAGCAACGTCCGCGCGAACGGCGCTGGCCATCAGCCTCTCAACCTTGCTCCGCCTCTTTGCCCCCGTGATGCCCTTCGTCACCGAAGAGATCTGGTCCTGGTGGCAGGAGGGCTCGGTCCACCGCGCGCCATGGCCTCAGCCGGGCGATGTCCTGGCGCCCACAGGCTCGGCAGCGGGCTCGGCACCGGGCTCGGCTGCCGGCGACGGTGCCAGCCAGGTTTATGCGAGTGCAGTGGAACTGCTGGCTGCTATCCGCCGGGCGAAGTCCGAGGCCAGGGTGGGGCCTCGCTCGCCTGTCGAGCGCGTGACTGTTTCCGGGCCTCCCGAGCAGGTGAACGCCCTTCGTCTGGTCGAAGACGACCTTCGTGCGGCCCAAAATGTGACAGAAATTGTCCTCCGGGTTGCCAGCGACAACGAAACAGCTTCGGTCGAGGTGAGGCTAGCCCACTCGTAACCGGCTAGGCGTATAAAACTGGCGCCAGACGGAGGTTTTCGACTCATCGTCTGACGCACTTTTATACTCTCGCTCATCGCTTGGCGCGAGTTTTGCCCGTTTTTTCGAATAGAAATGAGCCAGACTATTGCCCCGAGCGACATCCGGCGACGCCCGACCTCAGCGGGGGGCGACCCAGTCACTGGGAGCGGCCGGGCCTTCGCCAGGGTTGCCGGCGGGCTGGCTTGCGCCCCAACTCGGGCCGGCTCCCCAACTTTGGCCATAGCCCCAACTCGGGCCGGCGCCCCAACTCGGGCCGGCGCCCCAACCGGCATCAAACTGGTCGCCCAGCGCGGAGGGCGGCGTGGCCACCGGAGGCTGGTTGTACGGATGGCGGAACTGGTAGGCGGCGCCAAGGCATGCCAGGTAATAATCGGGACCGATCCAACCAGGGAGCGCGTGCCTGAAGCGGCGCCATAGCGGCGCGGCCACCGTCGCGGCAACAGCGGGCCGCTGAGTCGCGTTGAACTCGTGCCACCGTATGAGGAAGGATCGCACCAACTCGTAATCGGCCGGCGTCATTGCCCCGACGTCGATCATACGCACGAGCTCTTCGCAGCCGGGTGGTATTGCGAAATGGACAGGCAGCACCGCCCGCACCGATGAGCTGCTTCTCCGCAGGACCAGCGTCCCCGCCACAAGGTCGCCCAGGCGTTGGGAACGTTTGGATACGACCATGCTTACCAAGCCGAGGAAACCCAACGTGGTCCACACGTCGACCAGGCCGAGGGCTCCACGCGCCGTCGCTTGGGTGAGAGCGATGGGGGCGCCGTCAGTTCTCACGACCCGCAGCTTCATGATCGCCTTACCGAGAGTACGCCCACCCCAAAATGCTTCCATCAACACGGGATAACCCAACAAGACGGCGAAGCTGACTAGGGCACCCCCGATGATGGCAATGGTCTCGTTGCCGACGGCAACAAGGCCAACAAGTAGCACGAACGCGGCAAAAACCGAGATAAGTAGGTCGATCGCACGAGCAATTACGCGCAAGCCCGCCGACGCGATCGGCAGGTCGAGGACGACCGCCTCGGGGGTAACCATGCCGGTGGGCCCGGTCGCGCTGGCTTGCATAATTCCGAGGGTACAGGCGCGCGGGCAGGAGGCATGGCTGGAAGGGGCTCGGCCGGCCTGTGCCTACCTGCCCCCCCTACAGTGGACATGTGGACATCGACCGCTTCGTGGCCGAGAACCGCCCCACCTGGGACCGACTTGGCGAGCTAACCGAACGGGTAAACAAGCTCTCGGGCGACGAGGTGCGCGAGCTGACACGGCTTTACCAGCGGACCTCCGGCCACATCGCCTACGCACAGGCGCATTTTGCCGATCCCAATTTGAAGGCCTTTCTGACCAACCGTGTAGCCCAGACCGCGGGAGCGCTTTATGGGGCCCGCCGGCGGACTTGGCGCACGTTCGCACGTTTTTTCTCCGAGACTTTCCCGCTGGCGGTTTGGGAGCTGAGGTGGTTCGTACTGGCGAGCGCCTTGATTTTCCTCCTGCCGGCCGTGGTCGTGGGTACATGGGTCGCTCATTCCCGCGACGCCTTCGACCTCGTCGCCCCGCCTGCGGTACGAGAAGCGTACGTGCATCACGACTTTGCGGCCTATTACTCGTCCCAGCCCTCTGTCGACTTTGCGAGCGAGGTGTATTTCAACAACGTCCTGGTCACCTTTGAAGCCTTTGCCGGCGGGATCACCTTCGGTTTGTTCACTGTGTACGCGCTGTTCAACAACGGCCTCAACCTCGGAGTGGCCGGGGGCTTGTTTTATGCGGCTCACCGCCCTGGCGAGTTCTGGGGCCTGATCACTCCCCACGGACTGCTCGAGTGCACTTCCGTCGTCCTCGCCGGGGCTGCTGGGCTTCGTATCGGTTGGACGCTTATCGACCCCGGCGACCGCCCTCGGGCCCGCGCCCTGGCGGACGAGGGGCCGAAGGCGACCGTGCTCGTGCTGGGCACGGTGCTCACGCTCGCGGTAGCGGGGAGCATCGAGGGGTTCGTAACCGGCTCAGCGCTGCCGGCGGCGGCACGTGTGGGCATCGGCGTGTCCGTCGAGGTCGCCTTCCTGACCTGGGTCGTAACCCGTGGCCGAGCCGCGTGGGCCAAACGCGAGGAGGCAACCTACGCGCACGAGAACGGTTCAGAGCTGCCCGGAAGCCTTGACCCGCAGGTAAGCGTCGGCTAGCAGAGGCCCAAGCCGTCCCGGCTCGGCGTCCACGACTAGCGCCCCCCGCGCTTTTAGCAACTTGGCCAGCTCTCGCCGGCGGGCAAGTGCGCCTACGGCGGCGGCACCCCGATAGGCCCCCTCGATGTCCTCGGGTAGCCGGGTGGCCCACGTCGCAACCGCGGGGTCCCTCACCGATCCCACCATGAGCAGGTGAGTCCTTGCGATCAGCGGCAACGTTGGCAACAGGGTGTCCAGGAGAGCCTCGTCGAGCTCGGTAAGCAAGCAGAGCATCGCCCGGCGCTGAAAGCGTGCCAGTACCTCCGCGAACGCGCCTCGGTAATCGCTCTCGGAAAGCTCGGGCGTGAGGTCGTAAAGGGCGCCTGTCACGCGCGCGAGCTGACCCGGCCCGGCGTGAGGTGCGACGACGGCCCGTACGGACCGGTCGAAGGCAACGAGGCCAGTCATGTCTCCCATCCGGCTCGCGACAGATGTCAACATCAACACGGCGTCGATCGCGTGCTCTGATCGAGCAACTCCGGCGACCTGGGCGGCCATGGTCCGCCCGTTGTCAAGCAGGCATATCACCCTCTGGTTGCGTTCGGCGCGGTACGTCCGCACGATCGGACGGTCGGCGCGGGCCGTGGCGGCCCAATCGATCCGCCGGCTGTCGTCGTCGACCCCGTAATCGCGAAGCTGCTCGAACTCCGTCCCCCCACCTCGGGAACGCGAGCTTCGGAGACCGACCTCGAGCAGCCTTGCCCGCTCGATGCGAAGCTCGGCTTCGCGCCTCGAACCGAAGTCGGGGTAGACGCGCAGCTCGCTCGGCGCGCGGCGAGCTGACTGACGCGCCGCCAGGCCAAGGGGGCCTTCGACGCGCACGACCAGCTCGGTGGGCGTGAACCGACCCCGCCGCCGCGGGGCCAAGCTGGC
>DATKHZ010000279.1:0-4407 GCA_035509995.1 Acidimicrobiales bacterium
ATGAAATTGCCGATATCGCCCGGGCCAACGAACAGGACCACCAGCATTAGCAAGGCCAGGACAAAATGAACGAAGGAGCCCGCGAGGGCGACGCTCAGGCGCCTCCAGGTTGGTTGGTTGCGGTAGGCGCGTGGCTCGTCGGCCGGATCCACCTTCTCCGCACTGGTCATCCCGATGATCCGGCAGTAACCCCCAAGGGGCAACGCTTTGACTCCGTACGTCGTCTCGCCCCGCTGGATTGCCCAAATCCGCGGCCCGAAGCCGACGAAAAATTCGCTCACCTTCATCCCAGCGCGCTTCGCCATTATGAAATGGCCGAGCTCGTGAAGGATGATCATGACGATCAAGGCCAGCACGACGAGCACGGTCCACAAGGCCCCGTACAAAGCGGCCACAACCAGGCCGCCAACCACGACCACGATGAGCCGGACCAGTGCCGCCTGTTGCTCTCGTTTGTCCATCTCGGGCGCGGCGGGACGATCGGGCGGCGCGCCGTCAGGCTTGGTCGCGACGGCAGAGGTGGAGGGCCAGTTCGGCTCAGCCACGCGAGCCACTTCCGCGCGGTTTGAGAGGCCTCAGGCCTTCACGCTGGGCGAGCAACTCGCGGGCGAGAGCTCTTGCCTCGGCGTCAGCCTCCAGGACATCGGCGATATCACGAGGCTCGCTGGCCTGGAACTGCTCGATCACCCCTTCGATCACGGAGGGAATATCGACCCATCGGAGGCTCCCGTTTAGGAAGGCCTCCACGGCGACTTCGTTGGCCGCGCTGAGGCAAGCGGGAGCAGTCCCGCCTTGCCGGCCAGCTTCGTACGCAAGGGGCAGGCAACGGAACGTCGCAGCGTCAGGGACCTCGAAGTCCAGATGGCCGAGCGTGGCCCAGTCGATCGCACCGAAGGGGGTCGCCATACGTTCAGGGTACGAGAGGGCGTAGCCAATGGGCAGGCGCATGTCCGGCATCGACAGCTGGGCGATCGTGGCCCCGTCCGTGGTCTCCACCATCGAATGGACCACGGACTGAGGGTGCACGACGACCTCGATCTGGTCATAACCGGCACCGAACAGGAAGTGGGCTTCGATCACCTCCAGCCCCTTGTTCATGAGCGTCGAGCTGTCGACTGTGATCTTGGGCCCCATCTTCCAGGTGGGGTGGGCGAGGGCGTCCTCAACCGTCACTTCGGAGAGGTCCCGGAGCGTCTTGCCACGGAAGGGCCCGCCCGACGCCGTGAGCACGATGCGACGCACAGCCGAGCTCCCCCATCCCTCATCCCCATCGGGACCGGGTACCCCCGGGAAACCAGGTATCCCGCGCAGGCATTGGTGCACCGCGCAGTGCTCCGAGTCGACGGGCACGATCTCCGCTCCAGGCGTCATTCGCGCCCGCTGCACCAGCGGGCCCGCTGCGATCAGGGACTCCTTGTTCGCGAGGGCCAGGCGCTTTCCCGACCGCAAAGCTGCAAGGGTGACGGGCAGGCCTGCAAACCCGACAACACCGTTGAGGACGATGTCAGCCTCTTCGGCGATAGCGGCAAGAGCACCCTCGCCCGCGAGGACCTCGGTCCCGGCAGGGACGAGGGCAGCCAGCTCATCGGCTTTGGATGGGTCGGCAATGGCCACGTGCCTCGGGTGCATCTCGCGCGCCTGTTGTGCGAGGAGGCCTACCGACGACCGGGCCCCGAGCGCCGTCACTTCGAATAGGCCCGGGTTGGCGCGCACCACCTCCAAAGCCTGGGTACCGATCGAGCCGGTGCTGCCAGCGATGGAGAGGGCCCTGCTGGCTAACACTTAGGCAAGATGAAGCGCTGTTGCCAGGAAGTAGGTAGCCGGCAAAGCCAGCAGCAGCGAGTCGAAGCGGTCCAGCAAACCTCCATGGCCCGGGAGCAGGGAGCTCGAGTCCTTCAAACGTAGGTCCCGCTTGATCATGGACTGGACCAGGTCACCAACCGGAGCGACAACGGCGATCACGAGGCCCAGCTCGAGGCCGTGGCGTACGCCCCCCCAAGGCGAAACCTGGCTGCCGATGACTGCTCCAGCCACCAGAGCAGCGATCCCGCCTGCCGCGAAACCCTCCCACGTCTTGCTCGGGCTGATAGATGGCGCAAGCGGATGAGCGCCGAAGCGGCTACCCGCGAACCACGCCGCCAGGTCCGCGACGACGGTGGGGATAACCGCGCCGAGGAAGAGGTGCTCTCCCCGCGGCGCGGCGAGCATGAGCCCTGCGAACGAGCCCAGGATCCCAACCCAGGCGAAACCGAACACCGTGACCGCGACGTTCACGACGGGCCGGGCCTCGACGACACGCGCCAGGTACCAGACGAGGCTCGCACACACGACCACCACCAAGACCACCGGCAACGCCGCTGAACCTCGCCAGTACGCAGCCACGACCGCGCCACCCGAGCCGAGCGCACCCAACAGCGTTGCCGGTCTGAACCCGGCTCGCTGGAACATGGCAAAGGCTTCGAGGGCACAGCCGAGGATGACCACGGCGGACAGAGCCAACAGGGCCGCGGGTGCCACGAGGTAACAGATGACGAAGAGGGCGAGGAGGCCGGCTCCAGTGGCCACGGCTGCTCCGATATCGCGCCCCGGGCCTCCGGCTGCAGCTCTGTCCGCCCCCACGTCGTAGGGCCGTTTGGCGTGCCTGGCCGCAGCCGCCGAAGCTATCGCTCCCGGCGAAGCGTTCGCCGACGCACTTCCGGGCCTACGCAAGTTCCGGCCCACCGGCCCGCGCTGCCGGCGGGGTGAGGCACCCGGTGGGGCCATCGGCGGGAGGCTGCTCATGGCTCCAACACCCGCCGGGACCGGCGGCGCCTCCGGGTAGCCAACATCGCCGCTCTCGTCCTGGTCCTTGAGCCCTGCGCCCACGCGGTCTCCGAGCGTCCGGTCCTCATCTCCATCTCCTGAAGGCATGCTGCCAGAGCCGGGCGGAGCATATCTCTCGACCGTACCCTCGATGGGGGTCTCTCCGCTCGCAGCTCCCGCACGCTCACTCCGCTCACGCTCCAGGCGTTCGAAGTCGTTGTCGAACGAGAACGGACGGTCGGCAGCGTCCTCCTCGGCAATCCCGTGTCCCTCATCGTTGTCGACGAGGTCCTCCATACCGGGCCCATCTGACCAGTCGTTCACGTCATCCCGCCAGTGCAGACCGCGCGAACCGAGCAGCCTCCATGCCTGGAGCTCGTCCTCTTGGGCCTTCGAGCCGCTAACCGCCCGAGGGACCTCGCCTGTGGGCGGGTCCGCCCAATGAGGAAGCTCTGTACCCTCTCCTGAGCTCATTGTGATGACCAACTCCGCTGGTGGTACGACCTCCTGAGGGTACTCCATCTTTTGGCCGGCCTCCGCAATTGTGCCTCCCTGGAGATGCGGCTGCGCGCTGCGTGATGCTTCGGTTTCCCCGTCATGTTCCCCATAAAGGCTCTCGTCCACCTGATCGGTTCCCCTCGCGGCCTCGCCAGATCCGGCCAGCCCCGCATTTTCGCTCAAGTGCATCGCCAACGCCACGGCGACAGATGGCTGGTCTTCTTCTCGCAGGTCGCCGCCGCCCTTTTGGCCGGGCGTCTCATCGCGGGGGCGCTCTTCGGCGCTGGCCTCTACCGCGCCCGCTTCTATGGACTGCTGATCCACTTCCGCCAGCTCCGAAAGCTCCAGAGGGCCGGTCGGCGCCCCCGGGTCGTAGCCTTCGGGCTGGCCCGGCTCCCCCCACAGGCTGAGCGCGGCGTTCGGGCCAGGGCTCTTCCGGTCGGCACGGCCGCTACGCCGCGCGGCGCGGGGGCTCACCGGCCCCGGCTCCTCGAACTCGCTGGCACGGGCAAGGTCGCACAGGTTCGCGGCTCGCCCAAGTTCCCGGTCAACCTTGCTTGGAGACTCAGCCGAGGACCTCCTTTGGTCGCCAGCAGAACGGGCCGCAGTGCCGGCACCCCGTCAGCTGTTGAGCAGTTCGTTTTCCTTATGTGCAAGAACACGGTCAATCTCGGCTGTGTAGTCGTGGGTGAGCTTGTCCAGTTCCTTTTCCGATCGGTCGAGCTCGTCTGAGGATATGTCCCCGTCTTTCTCCAGCGCCTCGAGGTCTTTCCTCGTTGCACGGCGCACGTTGCGGACGGCCACCCTCCCGTCCTCTGCCTTTTGGTGCACCACCTTCACGAGGTCTTTACGTCTCTCTGCGGTGAGCATCGGGAAAACCAGCCGGATCACCGAACCATCGTTGCTCGGGGTGATGCCAAGATCCGACGACTGGACCGCCTTTTCGATCGCTTTGATGCTCGCGGGCCCCTTTTCGTAGGGGGTGATGACCAGCACCCTCGCTTCCGGCACGTGCAGCCCTGCCAGCTGCTGCAGCGGCACCTCGGCCCCGTAATACTCGACCTTCAACTTCTCTATAAGTGCCGGGGTCGCCCTGCCGGTCCGGAT
>DATKHZ010000280.1:0-2452 GCA_035509995.1 Acidimicrobiales bacterium
GTTCCTTGGGCTCGAACCAGCGGTCCTGAACCGCCGTTACGGCCGCCGCTACGGCCGTGCCGGCCTCATCACGGTCCAGCCGATAGCCGCCGGGTTGAATCTGCATCAACGGGGTTGGATTGCCCAGCACAGCGAACAGTCCTTCGTGCTCCAGCATTTCGTGCGCTTTGGCGGCCACAACCGGTCTGTCCATCCACTGAAACGCGGAACCTATGACAACCAACCGATAGCCGCCGGGCGTGTCGTCAAATCGCTCTGCGGTGGAGAGGACCCACCGTATGTTGTGCTGCCCCCGCTTGCTGGCCAAGCGGGCCGCCTCGTCGAGCATCCCTTGGTCGGGATCGACCCCGGTGACTGACGCCACCCGTTCAGCCAAGGTGAGGGTCAGTAGACCCGTCCCACACCCCCAATCGAGCACCCTCGACGTCGCTTCAAGCGGCGCCTCGACGGTCAAGAGATCGAAGATCGACGTCGGGTAGCTCGGGCGGAACTGCGAGTAGTAACGGGCGGTTCCCGCGAATGGACCCGGTTCCTGGGGCATTGGCCCGCACCCTAGAAGACGGCCACCGGCCCAGCGCATGGGGACAACCCGGATAGGTCAGTATCGGCACGTTACGGGCGCGGGCGCGGGCGCGGGAGCGGGCGGCCGATACCGGGTACCCGCGGCTTTACGGGCGCGTCTGGTAAAGCCGAACTACCAGGTTTCGTAGCCGAGGAGTCGCCGACCGTGTGTTGTGAGAGTGGCCGTTGGGCCGGCCTCGGCGCGGTCATGACCGGGCTTCCATCTCCACCACTCCGGGGCGAGTCCTGCCTCGTGTTCTTCGATTCTGGTCGCCGCCTCCTCGGGACTCCCCGCCGGGAACAACTGGAGGTAGAAGACGGCCCTGGGCGTGTCGCCCTCGTTGCGAACCGTGCCGTGGGGCAAGTGGCTGTCCATGATCAACAGGTCGCCGACCCGGAGGGGGACTTCCACGGCATCGCCGGGACGCACGATTCCGTCAGGCCGGTACTCGGTGCCCCACTGCTCTACCGGCCATGTGGTCGGCCAGCGGTCTCGATTGGCCATGATCCGCGGGGCACAGCAGAACCCGCCCTCGCCCACATCGGCGTCGGTTAGCGCCAGGATGCCCGGAAACCACTGAAGCGTGGTGTCCCATGGGTCGACGTCCCAGTGCAGCCTGAGCGGATCTGCCCGACCAGGGCGGAACGGCGGGGTGAACCGACAAGAGTTCCGATCCGCCCAGAGCTTCTCTGTGCCCCACACCATTGTCCAAACGCGATGGACCTCGGGGAGTTGGCGAATGTCCCACTGGCTCTGGTGACCCCACAACGGGACTTGATCGACCTCGGCTGACACCCGATCCCAGCTGGCAGGGTCACTCATCCAGATTCCGAGTTCCGTGCCGAACGCTTCCAGCACTTCCTCGCACATCTCCTTCGGGACGAGCTCGCGGATGACCACGTAGCCATCGTTGAAGAGCGCTGTCCTGATAGCGCGAGCGTCCAAATCAACGAGCTTCATTGGTGGAGTTTCTCACCATCCTCGGCGTGCCCTCATAGTGCCTCGAGGCGTCCAACTGTCCTATGCGATGACTGAACGAGGCGCGAACTACATAGACGGAGCAGATTGGCGCCTGCGGTGCCCCAAGCAGGATCATGATGCCGTGGGAAGGGCGGGTTCTGACCCTCGAGTCTTGGCGTCCCCAAAACTCCGCGTTCAGCGGTCGCTGCGCCGGGCGCTCGACCTGTACAACCAGGACCGGCTCGGTTGGATGGAGCAGGCACTTGCCCTGGGCCCGGTCGTTCGGCTCCTCATTGGGCCGGTCACGTTGGTCGTGGTATCCGACGCAGAGGCGGGTCGGTCACTTTTGATCGCAGACGCGCAGCGGTGGCGGCGCACGCCTGCCACCACGATCACGGCGAAGCTCGCCATCGGAGACAACCTCTTTACGCAAGGAGAACGAGCTTGGGCGAAGCTGCAGCCAGCCGTCGCGCCGGAGTTCCGAAAGCGCGCACTCGAATCGCGGGTCACAGAGATCAACTCTCTGGTCTCAGCTGAGATCGCCGCGCTTCCCCTCGACACGTCCATCGACCTGGACAAGGTGATGGGACGGATCGCCATGATGGTGGCGAGCTGGGTGCTCTTCGGACACCACCTCGGTCGTGAACGGGCTAACGAGCTCGTCGAGAGCCAGCGCGTCGTCGTCGACTGGCTCGGACAGCGAGTCGGGTCCCTCTGGTCCGTCGTGCCCCTGGCACTCGGCTCCTCGAGCAAGGTGATGCGTCGGAGCCGCGACGTGCTCTATGGCTACGCGGATGAAGTCGTGGATCGCCGCCGACACGAGGACAGTCCGCAAGCAGACGTCCTCCAGGCTCTGCTCGAAGCTCGACCGGGTGGGCGTCCTCTCGGGCACAGTCAGCTCCGAAGCCAGGTGCTCGGGCTGTTCGCCGC
>DATKHZ010000281.1:0-3478 GCA_035509995.1 Acidimicrobiales bacterium
CCCGAGGCGGGCCAGGTCGAGGGCCGTGTTGGCGGCGCAACCTCCCGGCTGGAACAGGAAATCTTCCGTCACCATCAGCTCGCCGGGCCGCGGGAAGTGAGACAGCGGGGGCAGGAACACGTCGGCCACGAGGATGCCGAAGCATGTGACGGTCACTGGTTGGTCCTAGTCATTCTGAGCAAACGCTCACCCCCAGACCCTATGATCAGCTTATGGTACCAGCATGCCGTACCCCTCACACCTCCGCCGGACGGTCCCGGTGAGCGAAGCGGAAGTGGAGCTCATGACCCGGGTGGCGAGCCTGTACTACATGGAGGACGTGACTCAAGCCGAGATCGCCTCGCGGCTCAGCCTCTCGCGGCCCAAGGTGGGCCGGCTGTTGCAAAAGGCGCGGAACGACGGGGTGGTCGACATTGCGATCCGGACCCATCCCGCGCTGAGCGCCCAGCTCGAAGTCGACCTGGCGGCCCGCTTCAGGCTCGCCGGGGTTGTGCTGGTGGCCGACCAGTACAGCCAGGACGCGCAGCGGGCCATGGCTGCCCGCGCCGCCGGGGACCTGCTGGCCCGGTCGCTGCGCGACGGTGACGTGGTCGCTGTCGGCATGGGGCGCAACGTCGGTGCGGTACCCGATCAGCTCTCCCGCCTTAGCGGCCGATCTTGCACCTTCGTCGCAGCGATGGGTGGTTCACCCCAGGTGGGCACGGGCATCAACCCCAACGACATCTGCAGGCGGCTGGCCGAAAGGTTCGGGGGCAAGGCAGAGAGCCTGTACGCACCCGCCTATGCCGAAAGCGCGGCGAGCCGCGAGGCCTTCATGCGCCACAGCGATGTCCGCGAGACACTGGCCCGTGCCCGCTTGGCGCAAACCGCCCTGGTCGGTGTCGGTGACGCCCGCAACGACAGCGCCGTCGTGCAGATGGGCTGCTTTTCAGCGGCCGAGATGTCCACTATGCGGGAGGCTGGGGCGGTAGGCGACATCCTCGGCTTCTTTTTCGACCTGGAAGGCAGGCCGGCTGGAGGCGGTATCGGCGACCGGGTCGTCGGGCTGGGCGCCGATGACCTGAGGGCCGTCCCCCGGGTCATCGCGGTCAGCAGCGAGGAAGGCAAGGCCCGCTCGGTGCTCGGGGCACTTCGCACCGGCGTCGTCGACGTGCTCGTCGCGAGCATCGGCACAGGCCGCCAGGTCTTGGCGGCCGCTTGACACCGAGCGAGTGCAGCGGCGATCATTAGCTCTATGGGTGAGCAGATGATCCCGCCTGGGGGACCATCGGCACCGGCGCTGTACCGGGGCATGCTGCTCATTCGGCGTTTCGAAGAGCGCGTCTTCCGTTTGTTCCTGGAAGGCGAGATCCCCGGGACCCTTCACCAGTACCAGGGCCAGGAAGCGGTGGCTGTAGGCGTCTGCGACGTCCTGCGCCGAGACGATTGGGTCACTTCGACACACCGGCCACACGGCCATGCCCTGGCCAAAGGGGTTTCGGCGCGCGGGGCCATGGCCGAGCTCTATGGGAAGCGGACCGGTGCCTGCAAAGGCAAGGGTGGGTCGATGCACCTGGGGGATCCAGCCGTTGGGATGCTCCCTGCCATCGCCATCGTTGCCGGCGGGGCGAGCGTCGTCTCCGGGATGGGCCTGGCGATGAAGCTGCGGGCGACCGATCAGGTCGCGGTCTGCTTCTTCGGTGAGGGCGCCACCAACGAGGGCGCCTTCCACGAGAGCCTCAATTTCTCAGCGGTAAAGGACCTGCCGGTCGTCTACGTCTGTGAGAACAATCTCTACGGCGCGTCCACCCGTTACGACCTGGTATCCCGAGTCGTGGACGTTGCCGAGCGGGCACGGGCGTACGGCGTGCCCGCGGAAATCGTCGACGGGATGGACGTTCTCGCCGTCCGGGAGGCGAGCGCACGGGCGGTGGCCACGGCCCGCGCCGGTGGTGGGCCGCTAGTGGTGGAATGCAAGACGTACCGGTTTACGGGCCATAGCCGCAGCGACGGGCGAGGCTACCGGGCCCGCCAGGAGGAAGAGGAATGGGCTTCCCGCGACCCGCTGTTGGTGCTGCGGCCCCACCTCGACGACGCGACCGAAACGCGTTTGGAAGCCGAGGTAAAGGCCGAACTGGACGACGCGGTCGAGTTCGCCAGGAGCTCGCCGCACCCCGCGCCCGAGGAAGCTCTCGAAGATGTCTATGCGTGAAACGATGTCCGTGCCTGAGGCGAACGTCGCCACTCGTCGCCTGACTATTTCGGAGGCGCTCCGCGAGGCCATCGCCGAAGAAATGCGCCGTGACCCGGACGTTTTTCTCATAGGGGAGGACATCGGGGTGGAGGGCGGCTTCGGCGGCGCCTTCGGTGTTTACCTGGGCCTGGTTGAGGAGTTCGGGCACGAGCGGATAATCGACACGCCGATCAGTGAGAAGGCGATCGCCGGGGCGGCTGTCGGCGCGGCCGTGCTCGGCATGCGGCCGATCGCCGATATGCAGTACTCCGATTTTCTCTTCGAGTGCATGGACGAGCTCGTCAACCAGGCGGCCAAGCTCCGCTACATGTCGGGCGGCAAGCTCTCGGTCCCTATGGTCATGAGGGCGCCGGTCGGGGCAACTACGCGGGGAGCACAGCACGGGCAGTGCCCCGAGAGTTATTTTGCCCACGTCCCGGGCTTAAAAGTCGTAGCGCCCTCCGACGCGTACAACGCCAAGGGCATCCTGAAGAGCGCCATCCGGGACAACAACCCGGTGCTCGTCTTCGAGCACAAGATGCTCTACGGGAGCAAGGGCCGCGAGGCGGCCGGAGGCTTCGACCTTACCTGTGAGGTGCCGCTCGACGACTACGTGGTGCCGATTGGGCGGGCTGTAGTGAAACGCCCCGGGCAGGACGTCACCGTGGTCGCGACCCACATATCCCTGTACCGTGCGCTCGCTGCTGCCGAGGAGCTCGCCGGCGAAGGCATCGATTGCGAGGTCATCGACCCGCTGACCCTGCAACCGTTGGACGGGGAGACAATTTTCGGCTCGGTGCGGCGGACCGGCCGTCTGGTGATCGTGCACGAGGACACTCTGACCGGCGGTTGGGGCGCCGAGGTGGCAGCCCGGGCTGCCGACGAATGCCTGTCCTACTTGGAAGCCCCGGTGAAAAGGGTGGCCACGTTGGACGTCCCCATGCCCTGCGCCCCCGTCCTGGAGGACGCCGTGCTGCCAAGCACTGCCCGCGTGGTGGCAGCGGTCAGACAGGTCATGGAGTAAACAAATGGCCCACGCCATCCGGATGCCCGCCCTCGGCCAGTCCAGTGACGAGATGAAGCTCGTGCAGTGGTTCAAGCCCGTAGGCACGCATGTAGACGAGGGCGAGCCGCTGTTCGAGGCGGAATCGGACAAGACGACCCTCGAGGTCGAGGCGGCGGCTACGGGGACGTTGCTCCAGGTCGCGTGCCAGCCGGGTGAGGTCGTGGCCTCGGGCACCGTGATCGCCTGGCTGGGCGAGCCCG
>DATKHZ010000282.1:0-7396 GCA_035509995.1 Acidimicrobiales bacterium
AGCGGAACGTCTGCAGACCGTTTGCCCCGAGGTCCATTGAAGCCTCGCCCAAGGAGCCTGAGGTCCGCCGGACGCGAGCTATGACGTTGTTGTATATGACCACAATGCAGAAGGTCGTATGGCCAATGACGATCGTCAGCAGCGAAAGATTTACACCTGCAAACGTGAAAAAGGACCGGAGCGCAAGGCCCGTGATGATCCCGGGTAGGGCGATGGGCAACACGATGAACAGCGAGATCGCTTCTCTACCGAAGAAGCGGTAGCGGTGGACGCCGAAGGCCGCCAAGGAACCAAGAACGAGTGCCAGAAAGGTTGCGGCCACACCCGCCTTCAGCGAGAGCCATAGGGCGGACCTCACAGCTGGGTCGTCCCATGCAACGGAAAACCAATGCGTCGTGAAGTTCTGGATCGGCCAACTCTGGACGGTGGAACGGTCGAAGGCGAAAAGTACGATCGTCGCGATCGGCATGAAAAGGAAGAACAAAACGCCGACCACCCATGCAAGCAGGACGACGCGGGTGGCGCGCCCCTCCATTTACATCGCCTCGAACGCGCCGAGCGCCCGCGCGCCCAGGAGGTAGGCGATCATGATCACGATTGGCACCATGGCGAGCGCGGCGGCAAAGGGGAGGTTGTTCGCCAGGCCGATGTTGTCGTAGATGACGTTGCCTATCAGGTTCGTGCCGGACCCCGAACCTATTAGCAGCGGCGTGATGTAGTCACCAAGGGTCAGCGAGAACGTGAAGATCGACCCCGCGACGACGCCTGGCAGGGCGAGGGGGAGCACCACGCTACGCAGCGTCCTCACGTTGCGGGCCCCAAGGTCTGCGGAAGCTTCGATGTAGGAGTCCGGTATGCGCTCGAGGGCGGCATAGACGGGCAAGATCATGAAGGGCAGCCAGATGTAGCAGAACACGATCCCCATTGCGAGGTTCGTATAAGCGATGTTAGGCGATCCGAGCCCGAGACGTTGGGTAGCCCAATCGAGCGTCCCGTCCTTGGTGAGGATGACTATCCACGCGTAGACGCGGGCGAGATAACTCGCCCATAGTGGGAGAAGTACCGCTACGAAGAGCGCATTGCGCACCCTATGCGTCGCCACTCTCGCCATGAAGTACGCAAAAGGGAGCGCCAGTACGGCATCGGTCACCGTGACAAGGGCTGCGAGCAGGATCGTCCTGCCGACGATCGCTGGGATCGGAGCGTCGAACAAATCGCCGAAGTTGGCGAGCGAAAGTTGGTGTTGCAGGTTGTTGGTGAACGGGTTAACGGTCCAAAAGGCCGTGACCAGCATCACCACAAGCGACGCAAGGTAGATGACGAGGAACCAAGCGAGCGGCGGGGAAAGCGTGAGGGCGGCCCTGAGCCACGCCCTGCGCCACAGCGCAGCGGAGACTCGGGCCACCCCCGTAGGCTCTCGGCCCTGTTGGGCCTGTGCCGTCACCACGACAATGTGGTCATCACCAGAAGGTCAACGCCCCCTTAGCCGGTGACCTGCGTCCAGGCGGTGACCCATTGCTGGAACGGGACGCAATCGCTCTTCCCGTTGTCGCACTGCGCCAACGGCGTCTTCCAGAACTTGATGGACTTGAAGTAAGCGTCCGGTTCGTTCGCGTGCAGTGAGTCGCACGAGCCCTTCTGTAACTTGTTCATGAGCGGGCACGCCAGAGAGTTGTCGGGTGTCTCCCCGTAGTTGACGGCCTGCTCGGCTTGCACCTTCGCGGTGGAAATATAAGCAAGCCACTTGTAGGCGCAATTGGGGTGGGGCGCCTTGGTGGCCAGCAACCAGGAATCGGCCCATCCGGTCGCGCCTTCGCTCGGGATGGTGTCCGCGACCTTGTCCCCGGCCCCCTGCAGCTGTCCCGTCTGGTATGGCCAGGCGGCGCCGACTACGGCTTCACCGTTTGCGAAGAGCGAGATCTCGTCCGAAGCGAGGTTCCAATATGCCTTGATAAGCGGCTTCTCCTGCTTGAGCAGGTTTACTGCCGCATTGAACTGGCTTTGGGTGAGCTCGTAGGGGTCGCTGATCCCGAGCTTCGGTTGGTGAACAGACAAGTAGAGAGCGGCGTCGGCGATCTGGATCGGGTTGTTGGGGATCGTGATCTTGCCGGCGTATTGCTTGGAGTAGATGACCGACCACGACGGAGGTGCCTTCGGGAACACCTTGGTCGAGTACAGCAGGTCGTTCGGCCCGAACTGCAGCGAGATGCCGTAGTGCACGCCGTTGATCGTGTTGAAGTCCGGGCTCTGCAAGAAGGGGCGCAACTGCGTCCAGGCCGGCACCAGGTTGACGTTGACGGGCTTGACGTCGCCGCCATAGATCAGCCGGAGGTCAGCGTCCCCAGAGGCTGACACGAGGTCGTACTGGCCACCGCCGCCGTTGGCCATAAGCGAAACCATCTCGCTCGAGGACCCGGCGTACTTTGCGCTGACCGTGCAGCCTGTCTGCTGCTCGAAGGGCTTGACCCACTCCGGCTGGGCGTAACCCTCCCACGCGATCAGATTGAGCTTCCCCTCGCCCTTGCCAACCGACTGCTGCGGCTTCATGCCCTGAGTCGGCGGTGTCAACGCCGCTTCGGCGGTCCTGACGGTGGCTCCCGACGCGGCGACTGCACCGCTGTCGAACGCGGCCAACACCGGCAGGGCTACCGCAATTGCCACCACCGCGCGCTTGACCTTTCCTCGAAAAAACGTCCGGTTCTTCATGTCCTATCCCTTTCTCTTAGGAGATCTTCAGTCACCAACTTGGCGGCCGCGGCTTGCGGTCGTGACCCGGAAGGCCTGGTCGGGGCGCCATGCCACACGCGCTCGTCGACCCCGGGCTTCGAGCACCTCGGCTGCGGCCGTCTCAAGGTTCTGGCGTACCGCGACCAGCTGGCCACCTCCGTCCAGCTGGACCCGAAAGCGCGTGATGACACCGAGGTAGACCACCTCGTCGACCGTCCCGCGCTCGACGTGGGCACCTGGTGGTGCCGGCTCCGCATCGTCGAACAAGAGGTACACCTTCTCCGGTCGGACAGTGAACCTGTCCCCGTCGCGGTCGATGAGGTTCGAAACACCGATGAAACCTGCCACGAACTCGGTCGCTGGCTGTTCGTAGACATCTATCGGCGTGCCGACCTGCTCGATCTGGCCGGCGTTCATGACCGCGAGCCGGTCGCTCATCGTCAGCGCCTCCTCTTGGTCGTGCGTCACATAGACAAATGTGATCCCGACCTCTTGCTGGATGCGCTTCAGCTCGCTCTGCATCTCCTGGCGCAACTTGAGGTCGAGTGCCCCGAGAGGCTCATCGAGCAGGAGCACTTCGGGTTCGTTGACGATGGCCCGTGCCAGCGCAACCCGCTGGCGCTGCCCCCCCGACAGCTGAACTGGTTTGCGGTCGCCCAAGCCGGAGAGCCGGACCAAGTCGAGCATCTGCTCAGCCTTGCGCCGCCGCTCGGTCTTGGGCACCTTGTGGATCTTCAACCCGTACTCGACGTTCTCGATCACCGTCATGTGCGGGAACAAGGCGTAGTCCTGAAAAACGGTGTTCACATCGCGGGCGTACGGAGGCTGCCTTGTCACATCCGTCCCGGCGAGCTCCACAGTGCCGCTGTCCGGACGTTCGAAGCCCGCGATGACCCGCAGCAGCGTCGTCTTGCCCGATCCCGAAGGGCCGAGCATCGTGAAGAACTCACCCTCAGCGATCTCGAGGTCGATGCCGTCGGCGGCGGCGACCCGGCCGTAGCTTTTGCGAACCGCGACGAGGCGCACGGCCGGGCGGGCGTGGAGAGCGCCTTGCGGCGCCCTAACCTCAGTGGCCGACTGGGTCATCCTGCCCCCATCTCATGAGGCCGTAGGTTAGCTGGGAGACGGGCGCCGGTACCATCGGCGCCGCATGCACCCGCAGCGCGGCCCAGCTGGAGGACCGCTACACTCCATGTCAATACGGCTCAGCGTGACCCATGGAGGTACTAATGCGCATTGCAGGTGGTCTTAAAACCTGGCGTCCGGTGATCGCGGCCTTCGGGACGGTCGCTCTCGTCACGACAACTGCTGTTGGCACTGCTCATGCGAGCGCACTCCAGGTCCCCGCCAAATATTCTTCGGGCCTCACAATGGCCCTGGACACCACCTACCCGCCTGACGAGTTTATCCAAAGCGGCAAGATCGTCGGCTTCGATGCCGATTTGGGCCTGGCCCTCGGCAAGGTTTTGGGTGTCAAAGTGACGCTCGAGACCGCAACGTTCGACACCATCATCCCCGGGATCGAAGACGGCAAGTTTGACGTCGGGAACTCGTCGTTCACCGACACCAAAGCACGTGAAAAGGTGGTCGACTTCGTCGACTATTTCAAAGCTGGCGAGGGCTTTTACGAAAGGGCAAATAGCGCGAAGACCTTCAACGGCTTGAAGTCACTGTGCGGTCATACCGTGTCCGTCGAGACAGGGACCACCGAACAGTCCGATGCCAACAGCCAGGCCAAGCGCTGCCACGTCACAGTCCTCAGTTATGAGGACCAGAACCAGGCGAACCTAGCGGTGTCCGATGGCCGCGCTGACCTCGGCTTCGGCGACTCTCAGGTAGTGGCGTACATCGTCCACCTCTCCAACGGCCAGTTCAAGCTGACGGGCACACCGTTCGAGACCGCCCCCTACGGCTTCGCCGTCGCCAAGAACAGCGGCCTTGCCAAGCCGCTGCTCGCAGCCGTCAAGGCCGTCATGGCTAACGGTCAGTACAAGAAGATCCTTGACAAGTGGGGAGTGCAGCAGGGCGCCATCTCTAAACCTCAGATCAACGGTGCCACCAGCTAGTGCCGCACTAGGCGTCTCCGCCGGCGTGGCCGCTCCTAGGCGCCCGGGGTAGTGCCAAACGGTCCTGACCGTGACCTGACTGCTCCCACCGGGATGCCGGTGGTGCCGCTCCGCCACCCCGGCCGCTGGGTGGCCGCAGCCGTCGTCGTCGTCCTGGCCGTCATGCTGGCCCATTCGCTGTTCTTTTCGCATGTGGTCCTCGACGGGCGCAAACGGCCGCGCTTCGAATGGAACATCATAAACCAGTACTTCCTGAGCAGCGAGGTCCTGAAAGCACTGGGTATAACGATTGGCCTCACCGTGGTCGCTATGGCCGGAGGTATAGCGATCGGGGTCGTCCTGGCCGTGATGCGACTCTCCCCGAACCCGATCGTCACGGGGAGCGCGTGGGTTTATATCTGGTTCTTCCGGGGGACCCCGGTCCTGGTGCAACTTCTTTTCTGGTACAACGCCTCCTACATATTCCCTAGTTTCTCGCTTGGTATCCCGTTCGGGCCTGCCGTGGTCCACTTCGACCTCAACACCTGGATAACCCCGTTTCTGGCAGCGAGCATCGGCCTCGCGCTCAATGAAGGGGCTTATATGTCCGAGGTGGTCCGCGCCGGGCTCATATCTGTTGACGAGGGGCAGACCGAAGCGGCCCAATCGATCGGGATGTCCCACCTCATGGCGCTGCGCCTTATCGTCATTCCCCAGGCCATGCGGGTGATCATCCCGCCGACCGGCAACGAGACGATATCGATGCTGAAAACGACGTCGTTGGCATCGGTGGTGACGGTCTCCGAGCTGACATTCACCGTGGAACAGATAATGGCGGCCAACTACAGGACGGTGCCTCTTTTGATGGTGGCCAGCCTGCAGTACCTCTGGGTTACCTCGGTGCTCATGGTGGGCCAGTACTACGTGGAGCGGCACTATGCGAGAGGCTCGGTCCGCCAGCTCCCACCCACACCGCTGCAGAGGTTGCGGAAGGGCTTGTTGATCCGGCCTGGGAAAACCGGCTACGGCCGCTTCGGCGAGGTAGAGGGGATCCCCTTCGTCAAGGACGCCCCGTGACAGAGGTGATGGTCGATGCGCAAGGCGTGCGCAAGCGTTTCGGTCGGCAGGAGGTCCTACGGGGCATTACCCTCCAGGTCCTCACCGGCGAAGTCATGTGCATCATCGGCCCGTCCGGCTCGGGCAAGTCGACTTTCTTGCGCTGTATCAACCACCTCGAAAAGGTCGACGCCGGCCGCCTCACCGTTGACGGCCAATTGGTCGGGTACCGCGAGCAGGGGGGGAAGCTCTACGAGCTTCGCGACCGGGAGGTCTGCCAGCGGCGCGCTGACGTCGGCATGGTCTTCCAACACTTCAACTTGTTCCCTCATATGACGGCAATGGAAAACGTCATTGTCGGGCCCATCCGCGTCAAGGGTGAAGCTAAGCCGACAGCGGTGAGGCGCGCCGAGCAGCTGCTAAGCCGAGTCGGGATGGCAGAAAAGTTCGATGCCTACCCACGCCAACTTTCGGGGGGCCAGCAACAGCGCGTGGCCATTGCGCGGGCACTTTGCATGCAGCCAAAGCTCATGCTTTTCGACGAGCCCACCTCAGCGCTCGACCCGGAGCTGGTCAGTGACGTGCTGGGTGTTATGAGGTCTCTGGCCGACGACGGCATGACAATGGTCGTGGTCACCCACGAGATGGGCTTCGCACGAGAGGTGGGCGACAGCCTCGTGTTCATGGACGGGGGGCTCGTGGTCGAGGCCGGTCCCCCCAAGGAAGTACTTTCGAGCCCAAGGCAGGAGCGGACTCAGCTTTTCCTCTCTCGGATCCTCTAAGCCCCGGGCGTCCCGAGAGCCCCGAGCGTCCCGGGCGGGGCGGGTGTCCCGGGCGTCGACACGAGTTCCCGGGCGGCCACGTGGCAAGCCGCAAAGTGGCCGGGGCGCAGTTCCAACAAGGCTGGGATCTGGGCCCGGCAGACCTCCTCCACGAGCGGGCAGCGGGGGTTGTAGGGGCACCCTCCGGGAGGTTCAGCGCCAAGCACGAGCGCCTCACCTGCCGTCGACTTACGCCGGCTCGCCTCGACCTCGGGGTCCGGTAAGGGGACAGCATCGGCAAGGGCGCGGGTGTAAGGGTGGAGGGGAGCTCCCAGGACAGCCTCGTACGGCCCTGACTCCACCACCTTGCCCAGGTACATCACGCAGATCACGTCGCTGATGTGGCGCACCATCGCCAGGTCGTGGCTGATGAACACGTACGACAGGCCCAGTTCGTCCTGGAGCCGAGTCAACAGGTTGATCACCTCGGCCCGGACCGATACGTCGAGCGCGGACGTTGGTTCGTCCAACACAAGCGCTTGGGGTTGGACGGCAAGGGCACGGGCGATGGCAACGCGTTGAGCCTGGCCGCCGGACAGCTCATGGGGGTACCGCGACGCGAAGCGGGGGGCGAGAGCGACCATGCCGAGCAGCTCGTCGACCCGTGAGCGCCTCTCGGCCCGGCCTGCGACGAGATGGTGGACGGCCAGGACTTCACCCAGGGCGGCCGCGACCGTGAGGCGCGGGTTAAGGGACGAAAAGGGGTCCTGGAAGACGAGCTGGACCTGACGAGCGAGCACCCCACGG
>DATKHZ010000283.1:0-6213 GCA_035509995.1 Acidimicrobiales bacterium
CCGGCCGGTCATCACCATGGCCTCCACCGCAACGACGCGTCCGATGCCGTCGGCTCTTGGCACGAGCCGCTGGCTGACCACCCCCCGCAGCACGGCAGCGAGGCTTATTCTTACCTGGCGATGCTGGTAGGGAGGGAAAAAGTCGATGATCCGGTTGATGGTCTCGGTCGCGTTGGTCGTGTGGAGCGTCGACAGGACGAGATGGCCGGTCTCGCTGGCGGACAACGCCGCCTGGATGGTCTCGGGGTCGCGCATCTCACCGATGAGGATGACGTCGGGGTCTTGGCGGAGCACCCTGCGCATCGCCTGCGACCAGTCTTTGGTGTCCGTGCCGATCTCGCGTTGGCTGATGATCGACATCTTGTCCCGGTGCAGCACCTCGATCGGGTCCTCGATCGTGACGATGTTCCCCGCGCGGTTCGTGTTTATGTAGTCGATCATGGCGGCCAGGGTCGTGGTCTTGCCCGACCCGGTCGGGCCGGTCACCAGGACGAGCCCCCGGCTCTCTTCTGCCAAGCGCGTGACGACCGGCGGCAACCCGAGGTCAGTGGCCGACAGCGCGCTCGGCAGGACCCTGCGCAGCACCAGCCCAGGGGTGCCTCGCTGGCGGAAGGCGTTGGCGCGGAACCGGCCGAGCCCGCTCACCGAAAGGGAGAAGTCGGCCTCTCCCGTGGACCGGAATTCCTCGAGGCGTTCGGGCGGCAGGACCACTTGAACCAGCTCTTCGCACTCCTCGGCGCCCACGGCTGGGAACGGCGTCATCCTCAGGTCGCCGTTCACGCGCACCCTCGGCGCTGAGCCGACTTTGATGTGCAGGTCGGAAGCCCCTTGTTCGACGACGTGACGGAGTACTGCCGGGAGGTCGATCACCACGATCCTTATCGGCAGGTCTCCGGCCATCCCTGAGCCGTCCGACGGGGGAGGCAGAGCCAGCAGGGAAGTTCTGCCAAGCTTGGCGCGGGCGCTAGGCTCTTAAAACCGTAAACGGGCGGCCAGAGCCCTCGCGATGACCACAGACGCCCCCCAGATGCCCTCCAGTGCCAGGCGCTTAGGCAAGGTCGTCCGCTGGGGTAGGGAGAGCGCCCGGATCGGGCCGTGGCGAGCTGACGGTTCCGTCGCGTTCTTCGTCCCTGTCGCGGACGGCGCACCACCGTCCGCCGAGTTCGTCCGGCGTTGCCTCGAATTGTTGGCGGTGCAAGGTTTCCAGCGGGTCATCACCGGGGCGCTATCGCCCGACGAGCAGCGCGGGTTTCTGGAAGCAGGATTTGAAGTGCAAGAACGCCTTCACCTGCTAGTGCTCGACAGGGCTGCTGTGCTGCCTCCGGTGCCGCCCGGCCCTGCACTGCGCCGTGCCGGCCCTCTGCGCCAGCGCGGGGTCCTCGAGGTGGACGCCACCGCCTTCACACCCTTCTGGCGCTTGGACCGCGCTGGTTTACGGGAGGCGCTGAAGGCCACTCAGCGCCGGCGCCTGCGAGTCGTCCTTGGGGCCCGGCACCGGGTGGTCGGTTACGCGATCTGCGGGGCGTCGGGTGGGCGCGGCTTTGTGCAACGCCTGGCAGTGCTCCCGGAGGCGCAAGGCCATGGTCTCGGCAGGAGGTTGCTCCTGGACGGCCTTCACTGGCTTCGAACGCTGAGAGCCGGTGAAATCGCTGTGAACACACAGCTCGGCAACGATGCGGCGCTCGCCTTGTACCGCCGCGTCGGGTTCCGGGACGACCCGACCGGCCTGTCGGTGCTGTCGGCGGCGTTGCCAGCGCCCCCGGGGGCCTAAGGCCGTGCCAGCCGGGTTTGCCCGTGCGGCCCTTGCGACCCTGCTGCTGGTGGGCAGCTACGCCGCCTCGGCTTTTTCACAGGGCGGCTCATCCGCGATCGCGGTAGCGCTCACCAGCCCGCCAAATGTACAACCCGTGGTCGTCATCCATCCACCCGCTCGCCCGAACATCTCGCGCGGCGCGGACGCATTGCAACTGCTCGATGAAACCCCCTGGTTGGGCCCCGGACCGAGACAGTTCCAGATGGACCTCAAAGTCACCACCAACGATCCTGCAGACGAGGAGCTAGAGGTGGTCGTATACGGCAGGCTGACCGCCCGGTCGCAGTTCCAGGCGGCCCTCGGTGGCGCGGTGTCGGGCCCGTTCTACGACGAACCGTTGGCGCTCAGCAAGCTGCCCAACGACCCGCGGGGCGGGCTGGACGTGAACATCCCGGTCAACAAGTCGACCGGTCCCGGTGCCCTACCCATAGCGACCACCGGGGTATACCCGGTCGAGGCGTTCCTCCAGAAAGCGGGGGTCCGTACAGGCCAGCCGCTCATTACGTTCATCGTTTACGCAGGAAAGGATGCGAGCAACCTACAACGCCTCGACGTGGCGCTCATAGCCCCATTTGGCGCCACGGTCCCCATCAGCCCGACCGGCTCCATCGGGCGCGTGCCCGCGTCGACAGCGGCAAAACTGGAAGCGGACGCCTCCGATTTGGCACGCTCGCCTGTCCCGGTGACCATAAGGGCCGACGTCCCCGCCCTCGAAGCTCTGGCCCGCGGCAAGGGGCGACAACGGGCCGCCGTCTCCCACCTCCGCAAGGCGGCGGCCTCAGGCGACGAGCTGCTCCCGAGCACGGACCTCCCCCTCGATGTCGCGGAGCTCGTGAGTTCCGGTCTCACGAATGACCTTGCATCGGAACTTACGGCCGGGGACGCTGCCTTAGGTGACCTGCTCGGCGTCGCACCTTCGCCGAGCACATGGGCCTTCTCTGGTGACATCGGCTCGACAAGTATGGGCGCTCTGGCCGGGCTCGGAGCGCAGTACGTTGCGGTGCCGGAGAGCGACCTCTCCGGCTTGCCGGCCGCCGATCAAGAGCTCACGTTCGCGCAGCCGACCAGGCTCTCGGTACAGGCGACAGATATTCATGTCGTCGGGGCGGACAGCGAGCTGTCGGAGCGCATCGGCGAGGCGGCGGCCCGGGGAGAGGCCGTGCTCGTTGCCGACCAGGTCCTGGCTGAGCTCGCGATGATCGACCTGGAAACCCCGAGCGTCCTGCGGGGGGTCGTCCTACTGGCGCCCCCGCACACGGCCCTCGACCCAGTTTTCTTGTCGGTGCTGTTGGCCGGGCTCCAGGACAACCCTTTGCTCAGGGCCGTCCCTCTCCGCGAGATCTTCCAAGACGTACCGCTCGCTCACTCGGGCACGACCGGGACCTTGGTGCGCCAGCTCGAGGGCCCCGACGAGACCACCCCCCTCGGCGGGGCAGGCCAACTCCAACGTGCCCTGGGGGCTGTGACCGCCTTAGGCGAGGTCTACGGGGACACCACGCCGCTCGTAAGCGGGCTCAGCCAGGACCTGGTCGTGAGCCTGTCGTCGGTGTTCAGCGGTTCACGGCGCTCGGCTCTCATCGCCGGGGCCCTTCAGGTGGCCAAGGCAGACCTCCACAAGGTCCATCTGCCCCCTTCCATATCGATCACCCTCACGTCGGGCCAGGGCCGGCTGCCGGTGACGCTGGTTTCAACCGCGGGCCTGCCCGTGCACGTCGTCCTCGTGCTAACGAGCGAGCAGTTGCGTTTCGTGACGGCCCGTGTCAACGGAGGTGGCTGCAGTTCGGTGAACGCCGGTTCTGAGGACTGCCAGCTCACCTTGTCCCACCCCACGACTTCCCTCCAGATCCCGGTCGTCGTCCGAACACCGGGCGCGTTCCCGTTGTTGCTGGCGGTGGAGACGCCCTCTGGTGAAGTGCTGGCTACAAGCACCGACACGGTGCGTTCGACGGCGATTGGTGATGTTGCCGTTGTACTTATGGTGGGCGCGGCCCTCTTCCTGGCGGTGTGGTGGGCCCGCAACGCTCGCCATGGCCGGCGAGCCCGACGCTTGGTGCCGAAGCCGCCGGACGACGATCAGGACGACGGTGGGCAGCGGCACGGCCCCGAAGGACCATTCGCCGTTGCTCCTGGCGCGGGCCTGCTATCGGGCGGCAGTCGCGTTGAGCCCTAACGACGACAAGGCGCGGCCCCTGCATGCCCAACCAGCTGCTGTGCGTGCCGCCGAGGTCCTGACCGTCCTCCCGGCGCGGAGCGAAGTCCCGCTAGGGCTGGTGCCCGAAGTGCCGCCTTTCCTTGGCCTGCCGCGGAGCGAGACGAACGAGCCGAGCGAAGCAGGGGCCGCAGCGGGCGACGGCCCCCGGTCCATGTCTCGCAACGCAACCATCATGGCCGCGGGGACCGCGCTGTCCAGGGCGTCGGGCTTCGCTCGTATCCTCGCCGTCGCATGGGTATTGGGGCAGCACAGCCTCGCGGACGCCTACAACTTGGCGAACACGGTGCCCAATACGATCTACGACCTGCTCCTCGGCGGCGTCTTGTCGGCGACGCTGCTGCCCGTGCTCATGGAGGCGCTTAGCCGGCGCGCGGCTGACAAGGACGGCGAAACGGTCCCCGCCGTGGTCAGTTTTCTAACCGTCATATTGCTCGCCGCGACCGGCATTTTCTGGCTTGGTGCGCCTGAAATAATCCGCTTTTTCGTAGTGCGCGCCTCGGGGAGCTATGTAGCCGGCTACAGGGACCTCGCCACGACATGGCTCCGCTATTTCACGCCGCAACTGTTCTTCATCGGCCTCACGACGATCACCACCGCTCTTTTGAACGCCCGGCGACGTTTTGCGGCTGTGGCCTTCAGCCCCGTCCTCGCAAACCTCGTCACTATAGCGGCCCTTGTGGTTGCCGATCACCTCGTCAGGCACCCCTCGGTAAATGCGTACAGAGCAGACTCCACGGCCATTGCTGTCGTAGGGATCGGGACGACTGCCGGGTACGTGGTGCAATTACTGGCGCAAGTGCCTGCTCTGGTCCGGGCCAGGATCCCTCTCCGCCCCGTGTGGCGCCCGCGCCATCCGGCGTTGGGCAAAATAGGACGGCTTTCGAGCTGGACTATTGGCGCGGTCGTTGCCAACCAGGTGTCGTTCGTACTGGTGTCCGTTTTGGCGAACAGCAAAATAGGGAACGTCTCCGCCTTCATATACGCGTACACCTTCATGCAACTGCCCTATGCCGTGGTCGCCGTGTCGATAGCCTACGCAGTTGCACCGGACCTTGCTGAGCTCTGGGCGATTGGCGACAGGGGCGGGTTTGCCAGCAGAGTGAGCTACGCCATGCGTGTAACGCTGGTGTTGTTGGTGCCGGGCGGCGTTGGCTATGCGCTATTGGCACGCCCGGCAATGTTGCTCGTCCTTGCGCACGGCCACCTTGCTGCCAGTTCCGCCGGGTTGACCGGCTCCACGCTCAGTATCTTCGCCCTCGGCCTCCCGGGTTTCAGCGCCTATCTGTTACTGATGCGCGCCTTCCAGTCCAAACAGGACACTCGCTCGATGTTCTGGCTTTATATCGGGGAAAATGCGCTGACCGTAGTGGCCGCACTGACGCTTTATCCCTCCTTCGGGGTGCGAGGGCTTGCGGCAGCGTGGATAGGCCCGTACACACTAACCCTGCCATTTGCATGGCGCCGCTTGCGAAAAAGCGCCCCCATAGTTTCCTCGCCGTCGTGGCTCGCGTATGTCGCAGTGTCGGCGGGGTTCATGGCAGCCGGAGTTGCGGCGCTATTGCAGGTCGTCCCGACCGAGCGTTCAATTGCCCTCTCGGCGCTTCGTCTGGTGCTTGTAATGGGAGCGGGGGCCGCCCTGTTCGGCCTTGCGGCCCGATTTCTCGGCATAAGCGAGCTCAAGTTGTTGAGCAACCGGTACCGCGCGCTGCTACGCTAAGCCGCCGTGACAGTCCGAGTAGTAGCCGACACAGCTTGTGACCTACCCGACGACGTGGCCAACGATCTCGGTATCATGTTCGTCCCGTTGCACGTGCGTTTTGGGGCTACTGAGCTGCTCGACCGCGAGCAGCTGAGCGCAAAGGAATTCTGGGCTCGCTGCGCGGGCTCGCCGGAGCTCCCCGAGACCGCCGCGCCTTCCCCGGGCGCTTTTAGCGCGGCGTTCGAGTCGCTGGCAAGCGCGGGGGCTGATGGCGTTGTATGCGTGACGCTTTCCTCGAAGCTGTCGGCGACGAACCAGGCCGCGGCTCAGGCCGCACGTTCTATTGGCAACGATTTCCCCGTGGAAGTAGTTGATTCTTTTAGCGTGACCATGGGAGAGGGGTTCGTCGCCCTCGCCGCGGCAGAGGCGGCCGCGGCCGGAGCCAGCATGGCCGAAGTGGTCGTCGTCGCGAATTCGGCGCGAAGCCGG
>DATKHZ010000284.1:0-7140 GCA_035509995.1 Acidimicrobiales bacterium
GTGTTGACGACATCACCGGTTGCCAGGGCGCTCTCAGCCGGGGCGTCGATTTCCACGATCGCGTCCCCGGTGCATATACCAATACGGACGTCCAGGTCGAGCCCCGGGTGAGCCAAATTGCTCTCGCTAATGCCTTCGAGAATGCTGAGCGCCGCTCGCACGGCGTTCTCCGCGTCGTTGCCGCGAACCAGGGGGACCCCGAAGACGGCCATCACGGCGTCACCGGCGTATTTCTCGAGCGCCCCGCCGTAACGCTCGATCCGGGCGCGTGTCTCCTCGTAGTAGATACGGTTCCGATCGCGGACGTCTTCCGGGTCTGCCCCGTCCGCTCGGGGCGTCGACCCAACTTGGTCCACGAACAGGATCGAGACGAGCTTCCGCTCTTCGCGCGGGGCCGCGCCCGTCTGCTCGGCACCGCAGCTCGGGCAGAACCGCGCACCAGGGGGAGGCTTCGCAGCGCAACGCGGACACGCCACGGCATGAGCGTAGCCGCGCAAATGTCAGATGGTCCCGGTACTCCGCCCGGTACTGTTCATCCGCCTTTCCAGGATCGGCAGAAATCGGTGAGCGACCGGTCGGACCAAGAGAGGAAATCTTTGTTCAAACTAAGCCGCAGGCGGCAGCGAGGAAGCGCATTTGGGCTGGCGCCACCGAACGCCAAAAGCCGCTGGTGTGAGTCGCCCATGGGCGGAACACGGCTGCGTGCGGCCATGTCATCAGCTGTGAGAGCTGGCGCGTCGGTTGGTAAAACGGATCTAACGTCCCGCAGTCCAAACGCACCCTCAGCGATCTCAACGCGGCCACTCCCGTGAAGATGTCGTTTGTGTAGAAGTCTCCGGCGCCGTCAAACGCTCCTGGCGCGGTCGCCCCGGGCTCGGTCCAAAGCGCCGGGCTGGACGCTGCCACGCCTTTGAAGAAAATAGCGCTTGTTGCTTTCACACCTCGCTCCGCGGTGAGCAGCGCTCCATAGCCGCCCATGGAATACCCGTGCAGCGCAAAGGGTAATGCGCCAAGCGTCCTGGTGAGCAAGGGCACAAATTCCTCGACGAGCATGGCGTGGGCGTCGGTCCCGTTCGCTCGTTTGTGCCAGTAGTTGTCCCTGCCACCGTCTGCCGAGGCGATGGTCAGCGGAGCATTTACGGAGGCGGCAGCGTCGGGCAAATGCAAGCTGTCGAAGGGCGCGAGCTGGTCGGCTCCCTTCCCGTACAGGCTCAGAACGATCGCTCTCGGTTTGACATTGGCAGGCAACGAGTAGGCCCAACCCACTTCGCGGCGCATGAACCGGCTCGCGAAGGTGCCGGTGACGATGCGGGCACCCGACGAGGGGAGCGAGAGGTCGGGGCCGTCGGCGTAGGCCCATTCGTCTTCGAGCTTGTGACGCAGTCCTCCATCCAGGCCTACGAGGGCACCCGCGCCGACGACACCGGCTCCCACCGCACCCCCAAGCAACCCAAGGAACGTCCTCCTGCTCACGGCCACCGCGTTCGCTCCTAACTTCGGGTACCCAGGCGAGCTATTGCTGGCCTTAACCGGTCCGCCGGCCCCCCGGTTCCGGGAACGGGTGCCTATTGGTAGCCGAGCGGGCCCGAGATAAACGCGGCGAACCGTGCGTCCCCCGGCGTGCGGCCTTCGCTGCAGCCGGCACCAAGAGGCGCTAAGAACTGATGGCAGTGGCCAGGGCTTCGAGATCCTCCGGCCCCGCCACGTTGAGGCGGGCGACTTCGGGGACGGTGCGGCGGACCATGCCCGAAAGCTCGGTGCCCGGCCCGAGCTCGACGAACAGGTTTGCTCCCGTGCCAGCAAGTGTGATCAGCGAACCCCGCCAGCGGACTTGCGAGCAAAGTTGGGCCGAAAGAAGGGCGCGGAAGCCATCGGTATGAGCGTTGGCGTCCACATTGGCCACGACAGGGCAGGACGCGGCTGCGAGCGCGACGGCTGCGAGAGCCGCGTCGAGCGGCGCCTGAGCCGGCTGCATGAGAGGTGTGTGGAACGCTCCCCCTACGTGCAGAGGTATCACTCGCTTGGCGCCTTCTTTGAGCGCAACTGCACTCGCGTCCTGCACACCTTGCAACGTGCCTGCTATGACCACTTGGCCGGGGGAGTTCTCGTTTGCGACCCAAGCGCCCTCAACCTCCCTGCAAGCCTCGGCGACACCTTCCAGTTCGAGACCGATCACGGCGGCCATGGTGCCGGGATTGGCCTCGGCGGCCGATTGCATTGCCTCACCTCTCGCCTGCACGAGCGTGGCCCCCTGGGAGGCGCTCAGCGCACCGGCGGCGACCAGCGCCGTGTACTCGCCAAGGCTATGCCCGGCAACAGCCGCGATTTGCTCGGCTGAGGTGCCAGCGCCGAGCGGCCCGTTTGTGGCCGCCTCGAGAGCCACAAGGCTGAGCGTATAAGTCGCCAACTGGGCGTTGCGCGTTGCCCGGAGCGTCTCGGGGCCGGCGTCTAGCAGCAGATCGGCCAGGTCTCGGCCGACCACCTCGCTCATTTGGTCGACGAGCTGCCACGACGGGTGGTCGCGCCAAGGGATCCCCATGCCGGGGCGCTGCGAACCTTGACCCGGGAAGATGAGCACGAGCACGAGGCCCGTATGCTACGCCTTTGAGCGCGACACAACTTTCCGACCGGTCAATGCCTGCTGCCGACGCAGGTGTGCGTGACGCACGCACGGCGTCGCCCTTCGGCGTCTATGTTCACGTCCCGTTCTGCCGGCACCGCTGCGACTATTGCGCCTTTGCCACCTGGACCGGTCGGGAACACATCTGGGACCAGTACATCGCCGCCTGTGTCACGGAGGTCAGCCGGCTCGGCCGCGGAGTTCCGGGCCTCGCATCAGGCGTAGAGCGGGGCCCCGCGACTTCGGTGTTCTTCGGCGGAGGCACCCCATCGCTGCTGGCTCCAGAGCTCCTTCTCTCGGTGCTGGAGGCGCTCTCCGACAGCGTCGGTTTGGCGGAAGCCGCTGAGGTCACCGTGGAGTGCAACCCCGAAACAGTCACGGCCGAAAAGCTTGCTGCATACCGAGCCGGTGGTGTGACGAGGCTGTCGTTCGGCGTCCAATCGATGGTGCCGCACGTTCTTGCCGCGCTCGGCAGGGAGCACGAACCCGGCTCGGTCAGGCTCGCGGCTTGCCTGGCGGGAGAGGCTGGTTTCGCGGGGGCCTACAACGCCGATCTGATCTTTGGCGCAGCAGGCGAGACGATGGGGGACTGGGAGGCCTCGCTGGAAGGCGTGCTCGCTCTCGACCCGCCTCCCGCGCACGTGAGCGCGTACGCTCTCACCGTTGAGCCCGGGACGCCTCTTGCGACCCAGCGCGACAGGCACCCGTCCGAAGACGACCAGGCCGATAAATACGAGATGGCCTGTTCTTTGCTCGGCAGCGCGGGTTTCGGATGGTACGAGATCTCGAACTGGGCCCAACCTGGCGCTCGTTGCGCCCACAATCTTCTCTACTGGTCACAGGGCGAATATTGGGGTGTGGGCTGTTCGGCGCACTCCCACTTGGCGCTGCCCGATGGCAGCGCTCGGCGTTGGTGGAACGTGCGTACACCCGAGCGCTACCGCCGGCTGGTAGAGGCTGGGAACCCGGTCGAAGCTGCCGGCGAGACGCTGGACGCCGAGCAGCGTCGCTGGGAGGCGCTCGCTCTCAGCCTGCGTACCTCGTGCGGCGTGCCGGCGAGCGCTGTGCCCGAGGAACTCTTCGACGAGGGGCTTGTTGAACGCCAGGATGGCGACCGGGACGGCGCTCAGGGAGGCACGGACGAAAGGGTGCCCACCGCAAACGGGCCGGGCGATCGCGCTGCCGAGCGGGCGGTGCTGACGCCGAGAGGTCGGCTTCTTGCCAACGAGGTGACCGTTAGGCTCAGGCTTTAAGGAGAGGTGGTTTGTCGGACGAGGCGGGAAAGGCAGAGGAGGACAAGCAGGCTGGCCAGGACGCTGGCCAGGACGCTGGCGAGGAGGCTAGCGAGGACCTGCCCACCCTGCCTCCCGCATCCCGGGGCAGCGTCATCGGGCTTCGTTGGGCCACGTTCCCACTGCAACGCCGTGCGGGCCAGGTCGGCCTCGGCCAAGCCGGCCCCCGCCAAGTCGGCCCCCGCCAAGGCGGTCCTAACCAGATCGGTCCTGACCAAATCGGTCCTGACCAAAGCGGTCCGGCACCGTACGAAACAGGCCCCCCGACGGCATTGCTGCCAATGGTCCAGAGCGGTCCGCCGCTGCCGCCGGAGAGCGGCGCGATGGCCGAGGAGGACACTGTCGAGGGCCCAGCGATTGGAGGGTCGGTTTGGGTCGGAGGGTCAGCCACGCGTCACCATCGGCGGCGAAGGGTCGTGCTCCTGTTTGCCGCGCTCACGCTGGTGGCTGCGGCTGTCGTCGCCGCGCTCGTTCTGGGTGGCGCGTCTCCTCGCCGAGCGACGGGCGGAGCTTCGACACCACAGGCCGCTTTCGAAGGTCTCCTTGCGAAAAGTGCACAGGCTCATCAGCTCGCATCGGCTGCCGTCAACGATGCTTGCCGACCTACCGCCCCAGCGACGCCGACCCGTCAAGGGTTGATCACTCAGGTGAGCCGCGCCGCCGGGCTGCGCCGGTCGGTGCTGGCCGGCATCGTGTCAGACAGGCAGCAATTGCTGAAGATGAACGGCGGTCTGCCGCTTGTTGGCGACTTGGACGACGCCACCGGTGCCTCTTTGCTGGCCGACCAGGGGTACGAGGCCTGGCTGGAGGATCTCCAGGCGACGGGTTGCTACGGCGCACCCACCAACGACATCCATTACCGCGCAGCGAGCGAGGCGTCATTGGCCGCAAGCGTTGCTAAAGACCGTGTTGTTGGCATCTGGGCGGGGGTAGCGTCGCGCTATGGCCTGCGCTCTTGGACAGCCGGTCAGCTTTGAAGCGAAGTCGGTGAAAGATACTGAGAAACACGCGATAATCGCAAAGCTCTGTAAGATTGGTCAACCGTGACAGAACCCATCGAATGGATTGGCACTCCTGAGGCGTGCGCCCGACTTGGGGTCACTTTGCGCACTCTCTACCGTTTCATCGACGAAGGCCAGTTGCCGGCGTACAAGATGGGCCGCGTGATCCGCCTACAGGCCCACGAGGTCGATGCCTTCATCAAACGGGCTCGGATCGTGCCAGGGACCCTGGAGCACCTTTACCCCGACCCGAAAGGCACCGTGGTGAACAAGTCCCATGAAGCCGGTACGGGGGACGCCGAGGTCGGCTTTTGAGCTCGGGCACGCAGAGCTCGGGCCCGCACGGCTCGGGCATCGAGAGCCCGGGTGCGCAGGGCTCGGGTACCCAGGATTGGTGCGTTTTCTGCCGGGTGATCGCGCGTGAGCTCCCCTCCCGGGAGGCGTACTCCGGCGAGTTGACTTATGCGTTCCATGACCTTCACCCAGTCGCGCCCGTCCATGTGCTCGTGGTCCCACGCGAGCACATCACGGACGCCTCCGAAGTGACCCCGGAGCACGGCCCGTTGCTGGTGGAGATGCTCACAGTTGCGCACACCGTCGCCGAGCGGGAGGGTATCGCCGAGGGCGGCTACCGCCTCGCTTTCAATATTGGGCGAGATTCAGGTGCCGAGGTGCCCCACCTCCACATGCACGTGCTGGGCGGTCGCAAGCTAGGGTGGCCGCCAGGATGACGCACCCGGCGCAGGCCACTACGGGCGTGGCAAACCGGCGTGTCGGGCCTTCTTGAACGCTACGCTTGTAGAGCACACGTGCCAGTAACTGTTACAGTCCCAAACCACCTGATGGCGGGCTTGGTCGGCCCACTCAACGAGAACCTGCGTTCCGTGCAAGAGGCATTCGGTGGCGCCCGGATTATCGCCCGGGGCAACGAGTTCAATATCGAGGGAGACGAGGCCGCGGTCGTTGGCCGCCTGGTCGAAGAGCTCAGTCTGCTGCTCGAGCACGGCCAAGTTGTCGACCCGCAAGTTGTTGCCCGCACCATAGACATCCTGCGGGCGGACGAAATACCCTCCGAGGTGCTGACCGCCGAGGTGCTGCGCTCTGCGCGGGGGAGGTCGGTCCGGCCGAAGTCGAGCGGCCAAAAGCGTTATGTCGACGCCATAACTTCGAATATCGTGACTTTTGGCATCGGCCCTGCTGGCACCGGCAAGAGCTATCTCGCCGTCGCTCTGGCGGTCCAGGCGTTGCAGGCAAAATCGGTCGAGCGCATAATAATGACCCGGCCGGCGGTCGAGGCGGGGGAGCGGCTCGGCTTCCTCCCGGGTGACCTCATGGCCAAGATAGACCCGTACTTACGCCCGCTTTACGACGCGCTCTACGACATGCTGGGGACCGAAGGAGGGCGTCGCTTGCTGGACAACGGGACGATCGAGGTGGCTCCCCTTGCCTATATGCGCGGCCGTACGCTGAATAGGAGCTTCATAATCCTGGACGAGGCGCAGAACGCGACCCCTGAACAGTTGAAGATGTTCCTCACGAGGATCGGGTTCGGCTCCAAGGTGGTTGTCAACGGCGACATAACCCAAGTTGACTTGCCGGGCGGTCGTTCCGGGTTAGCCGAGCTGGAACACGTGTTGAACGAGATCGAAGGCATAGCCTTTGTCCGCTTGACGAGCCGCGACGTGGTACGCCACCGCATTGTTGCCGACATCGTCTCGGCGTATGACGCCTACGAGTCGGCCAACAACGTCGCTGCTAAGCCGGTCTTGCGCCGCGAGGCGCAGCCCAAGTAGGTAGACGTGGCCGTCGAGGTTTTCGCCGCGGACGAACAAAACGACCACCCGGTCGATACCTTGCGCTGGGTGCACCTGGCCGAGGCGGTGCTGGAAGAAGAGGGCCTTTCGGGTGATGCCGAACTGTCGGTCCTGTTCGTAGACGAGCCGGCGATAGCCGAGCTCAACAGCAGGTTCCTCGGCAACGACGGCCCCACTGACGTGCTGGCGTTCCCGATAGACGAGGAGCCGGTGGAAAGCGGGCGCTCGCCCGACTCCGGTGGGACCGGCCCAGGCATGCCGTCGGAGCCGGAGGATGTGCCGGTGCTGCTCGGGGACATTGTCATTTGCCCAGCTGTGGCGTTCAGGAACGCCCCCGAGCACGCCGGCAACTACGACGACGAGGTTGCCTTGCTCGTCGTCCACGGCCTGCTCCACCTCATGGGGATGGACCA
>DATKHZ010000285.1:0-2601 GCA_035509995.1 Acidimicrobiales bacterium
GACGAGGGTGATTCGCCACGGTTCAGCCATGGTCTGGTGGACCTCCATGCGGTTCTCTCGGAGGTCAAAGGTCACATTTGACATGTGGAGAAAGTAGTTGGCAAAGAATTCTTTGATCACGTATCCCCTGTAGCCACAACAGATCACGAATTCGGTTATGCCGTGTGCTGCATACAAACGACAGATGTGCCAGAGCAGCGGGCGCCCGCCGACCTCAACCATCGGCTTGGGCCGTGCGACGGTCTCTTCAGTCAGTCGAGTTCCTCGACCACCGGCCAGTATGACCGCCTTCATGTTGGGCTCCTCTTGGGGATCGGATCGTTCAAGTAGTCTGTGCAAATATGGAGCAACTCTATGACGTGATGCGGATTCCGGACGAATCCGGACACCGATTCCGGACGAATCCGGACACCCGTTCCGGGGTTTTCGGACACCTGAGGAGGCCGCTGGTGCTGGCGTGAGGTGAGGAGGCTCGGCAGCCTCCCTCGGACATCCCCGTCCGAGGAGGCCCGTTGCCCAGACCCCGTCTCGCCATGCGCAAGATCAGGGAAGTTCTCCGTCTGGCCCTCGGCGAGGGCCTGAGCTGCCGCCAGATCGGCTTGTCGCTTGGTGTCCCGCGCTCCACGGTCGCCGACCACCTGAAGCGGGCCGAGCTGGCCGGGGTGAGCTGGCCGCTGCCCGACGGCCTCGACGACGATGCCTTGGAGGCGTGGCTGTTCCCGCCCGCCCCGCCGGCGACCGAGCAGCGCCCGCAGCCCGACTTCAAGCACGTGCACAAGGAGCTGCGCCGCAAGGGCGTGACCCTCTTGTTGTTGTGGCTCGAATACAAAGAGCAGCACCCCGACGGCTACCAACACAGCCAGTTCTGCGACCTCTACCGGCGCTTCAAAGGAACCGTCGACGTCGTCATGCGCCAGGAGCACCGCGCCGGTGAGAAGGTCTTCGTCGACTTCCCCGGCCAGCTTCTCCCCATCTACGACCGCAAGACCGGGGCCCTGCGCCTCGAGGCCGAGCTGTTCGTGGCCGTGCTCGGGGCCAGCAGCTACCTCTACGCCGAGGCGGTTGCCTCCCAGCAGCTCGCGCCGTGGGTGACAGCGCACGTGCACGCCTTCGAGTTCTTCGGGGCCGTCCCCGCCATCGTGGTGTGTGACAACCTCCGCTCGGGGGTGACCAAGGCCCATCGCTACGAGCCGGACGTGAACGCCACCTATCAAGAGATGGCAGCGCACTACGGGCTGGCGGTCATCCCGACCCGGCCCAGAAAGCCCCGGGACAAGGCCAAGGTCGAGGCCGGAGTGCTTCTGGCCGAGCGTTGGATCCTGGCCCGGCTGCGCAACCGGCGCTTCTACTCCATCGCCGAGGCCAACCTGGCCATCAAAGAGCTCGTCGAGGCGGTCAACGACCGGCCGTTCAAGAAGATCCCCGGGTCGAGAAGGAGCCTCTTCGCCGAACTCGACCGCCCGGCCATGCGGGCGCTCCCCGAGCAGCGCTACGAGTTCGCCCGGTGGCGCCTCGGGCGAACGGTCAACATCGACTACCACGTCGAGGTCGACTTCCACTGGTACTCCGTCCCCTACCGTCTGGTGGGCCAGCGCGTCGACGTGCGCGTGGGCACGGGGACCGTCGAGGCCTTTCACAAGGGCCGGCGCGTGGCCTCGCACGTGCGCAGCCGCCAGCGCTACGGGCACACCACCGATCCGGCGCATATGCCCGAGAGCCACCGCCGCCATGCGCAGTGGACGCCGGGACGCATCATCTCGTGGGCGCAGAAGACCGGCCCCGCCACCGCCGAGCTCGCCCAGGGCATCCTCGAGTCGCGCCCCCACCCCGAGCAGGGATATCGCTCGTGCCTCGGCGTCATCCGCCTGGCCGACCGCTACGGCGCCGAGCGGGTCGAGGCCGCCTGCCGGCGTGCCGTGGCGGCCCGGGCCTTCTCCTACAAGAGCGTCCAGTCCATCTTGCGCCACGGCCTCGACGCCCAGCCCGTCACGGCGCCCCCCGTCGCCACCCATCCCCGCCACGACAACCTGCGCGGCGCGGGCTACTACCAATGAGAGGACCAGCCATGCTCGCCACCCAAACGATCGAAGGGCTCCACGCCCTGCGCCTGTCCGCCATGGCCCGGGGCCTGCTCGAGCAGCGCGAGCGCCCCGACTACGAGGGCCTGAGCTTCGAGGAGCGCCTGGGCCTGCTCGTCGACCGGGAGATCACCGAGCGCCAGGGCCGGCGCCTCGAGCGGAACCTGAAGCAGGCGAAACTGCGGACGCAGGCCGCCGTCGAGGACGTCGACTTCCGCCGGCCCCGGGGCCTCGATCGCGCCCAAGTGCTCAACTTGGCCGAGTCGCATTGGGTGGGGGCGCACCACAGCGTCGTGATCGTCGGCGCCACCGGGCTCGGCAAGACCTTCCTCGCCTGCGCGCTCGCCCACTCGGCGGTGCGCCGCGGGCATAGCGCTCTCTACCTGCGCGGTCCCCGGCTGCTCGACGAGATCGCCATCGCCCGGGCCGACGGCCGCCTGCCGAGGGTAATGGCGGCCTGGGCGCGAGTCGAGGTATTGGTCATCGACGATTTCGTCCTGCGACCACTCGCGCCCGACCAGGG
>DATKHZ010000286.1:0-3432 GCA_035509995.1 Acidimicrobiales bacterium
CGGCGGCCGGTGGGTAATGGCCCCACCGCCACTGGTGCCCTTCGAAAAGAACCCGAGCGTCCGTTTAGAAGTCAAATCTGATTCGTGCGAGGGGCGGGGTTCTTGTGTCGTCGTGGGCTCTGATTTGGTTTCAGGCCAGGCCACTTTCATAGACCCGGTCATTGAAAGCCTGCATGCGGGCAAGTGGAACGTTGTCCGTAGCTAAGTGCTAGCCAGCAGAGGCAGGCCGCCGATCACGGAAGGTTGACGTTCCCCCATTGACCAGCATATTTGCGAGGAACCTTGTTGGCCGGGAGACCCTTGGACAACTGGTTGCCGGTAGATGGCAGCGTCGCGGGAAATGACAGTTGGGCCGTGGCAGAGTCCTAACTCCGGGAGAGCCACGGCACTGATTCGACGCCCCAAAGCGGTGGTGGCAGGACCTGTAGAAAGACGTGCGGGCGGCGGACGGCCGTCCCGGCTCGATCAGATCGGCACGCAAGTAGGCGAGACTGTCGCCCTGCCCATCGGGGTAAAGGTGATGACCACAGAAGTCGACCCTTGGGGTCCGCGCAGTCGCGTCCCAGGTCCCGAAGTCGGCTCTCCATTTGAGGCGGTCCCAGAGATGGACCGGTGGGAAGACCAGCACAAGTATGGCAACCACCAAGCCGACGAGGGCACCAACCACTCTTCTCGCCAAGCTGGTCGTCATCTACGCGAGCCCTCCCACACACCGTGGTTACCCCGGGGAATGTCATGAGGTTCCGACAGAGTCGGGCACGGGACAACGAACGATGAGATCACCGCGCACGAAGACGATTCTGTTACTGGCGCGACCGATAAACGGTGCCTGAGGCGGTGTCTTGAAATCGGTGTTCCGCGCTTGTCAGGAGCTTCGAAGAGCGGTAAATAATGAATGTATAATATCCTGGCTCGCCTGAGGAATTCTCCTCTCGCCGTAGTCGGGAATGTGCCTCTCTTTTCTGGTAGCCACACAGCGAGCCGGTCAAGTTGCCCGCGCCAAGGATGGCGTGGCCTCGGCCGCAGCCATGGATGGTGGAGGCCGAGGGTTAGCGACTTGACGGGCGGAGGAGCGCCGAGCGGGCATTGTTGGTTAGCCCCCCGTCCAGGGGGGCTGAATGCCCCAAGCCCGTGCCGCGCCCGATGTTGGGAACGCAACGGCCGAAGCCTCGGGCTCCCACTGGTACCGTGCCATTTGAGCCGTCACAGTTCGAGCCCGTAGCCACGGTCGAGATCGTGAGAAATGCGGAGCCGGCGTGCGTGTTCACGCTCCTTGAGCAGTTCCCAGCTGCGCTGGCGTTCGCTCTCTTCCCGGCGTTCGATGGCCCCGTCGAGTTCAGCTAGACGGCTCGGGACCTCGGGGTGCTTTGCAAAGAACTCCTCCCGTGATGTGCGAGCCTGCTCGAGCTGAGCGACCTCGGCACCGAGGCGCGCCCGCTGACCTTCGAGGCGCGTGGCGATGGGCTCGCCGGTGCCTTCCCAAGCAGCAAGGGCTTGGTCGAAGCGGTCACCCGCGGCCGCGAGCGCTCGTCGGACCTTGTGGCGTGACCACCGACCTATGGCTTGGTTTTCGAACAACTGTTGCGCTCTTTGGCGCTCGAGGGCGGCCTCTCGGACTGCTCGCGCTGCCTGGCCGGCGCTGGTCTGCGCCCACCGGCCGGTGCCCTCGTAAAGGTCTGCGATGTCTCTTTCCACAGCATGGCTTTGACGACGTACATGATCGAGCTGACTGGAGAGGTCGGGCGGCACCGAGCGCGACAGTCTCAGGCGTTCGGCGTTGAGCTTGCCAAGAGAGCTCTCGGCCTCGTTTCCGATGGCCCAGGCCTGACGGCGCTCGTCGCCCCAAGCCCAGGCAAGCCGGGAAGCTGCTTGCGACAGGCCCGGCGCCACGACGTGGACGTGGCTTTCGCCTCGGGCACGGCTCATGGCCACGTAGGCCAGCTCACGCCCTCCTCCGTCTTCGAGCGCGTAGGTGACGTCCACAGTGACACCCTGCGAACGGTGGGCGGTGATGGCGTAGGCGTGGGCAAGTTTGTCGCTCCCGATCTCGTCTGGGCCCATCCGCAGCAGAGCACCTCCAGGTGTGCGAGCAGCCAGAGATTGCGTCCCCAGGTCGACGGAGGTGACCACGGCGCGCTGGGAAGTGACCCACGCCCCGCCCTGGCCAGGTGCCAAGGTGATGACCCGGTCCCCGGCCCGGTACCGCTGGCCCCCTGGTGCCACCAACTCAGCGCCGGAGAGCTTTCCTAGCTTCTCCCAAGATTCCCGGGCCGTTCGGTTCAGAGCTTCGACGCTGTCGCGGTGGTAAGCGACCAAGAGAGCGTCCCTCCCCTCAGCAACGTCGTCGGTCCAGGACCTCACCATGTCGGACATGGCCATTTCTTTGCTCGGTTCTGCGTGCACACGCCCGTGCTCCCGGTACCAGTTGACGGCGCTCGGGACATACCCGGCGCGGAGGTGATCAAGCACAGCGCGCTCGGCAGTGTCACGCTGTCTGAGATTGTCGGTGAGGACCCAGACATTGCCAGGGTGGCGCGAAACAAGCGCTTCGAGAGCGCCACCCGGGCCGACCGAACCAAGTTGGCGATAATCGCCTACGGCGACCAGTTTCGCCCCCGAGGACTCCACTGCCGCCAACAATTTGCCGACGTCAGTGTCCGATGTCATCGAACCCTCGTCCAGGACCAGGATATGGCGTGGGCTGAGCACTTCACGGCCATGCTCGATGCGCCATGTGAGCGACGCCACCGTACGCGAGGCGATACCAGCGCCTTCGCCGAGAGCCTTTGCTGCTTGTCCAGAAGTTGCAGCGCCGATGACGTTGTAACCGGCGGCCTCGAAACCGTCTCGCACGGCTGAAAGAGTGCTCGTTTTGCCAGAGCCGGCAACGCCGACCACAAGGTCCAAGGAATGCCCGGAAGTGAGCAAAGCTTTGGCGACTTCGGCCTGTCTCTCCGTGAGACGAAATCCCCGGGCAAGCTCCACCTGCCGAACGGCTGCAGCCGCGTCCTGAGCGCTCACCGCCGCCCCGGAGCGCTTCGCCAGGCTATGGGCGAGATCCGCGATACGGCGCTCGTCTTCAACGACACAGGCTGCCGCCCAAACAGGCTCCCTGGCACGGGAAATGAGCGGCAGGGCGATCGCGTCTTCGTGCGTAAGCACCTTGTCAACTGCGTTGTCCAGTACCGAGACAGGGAGACCGTGCAGATGAGGAGCAACGGCGACGATGACGTCGGTGCGGGTGAAGGTTTTTTCTGAAGCGAGCCGCCCGCCAGGGGAAAGCAGCTCGGCAGCGAGGCCATCGAGGACTTCCCGGGCTGGCGGCTCGTAGGCAAGGCCGGCTCGCTCGACCTCCGCAGCCAGCTCCAGGGCCGGGTAACCCGCCCGGGCTAGCTCGTCCCTCCAGTGCGGCACGAGCTCCTCGACGCGCTC
>DATKHZ010000287.1:0-5656 GCA_035509995.1 Acidimicrobiales bacterium
GCGAAAACGTGTTCCTGAACGGGGCAATTTTGGGCCTTAAGCAGAAAGAGCTCCTGGCCCGCTTTGACGACATCGTGGACTTCGCCGGCATCGGCCAGTTCATCGATGAGCCGGTCAAGAACTACTCCTCGGGCATGTACGTCCGGCTCGGCTTTTCGGTGGCGATCAACGTCCAGCCCGACATCTTGCTCGTGGACGAGGTCCTCGCGGTCGGCGACGAGGCTTTCCAGCGCAAATGCTTGGAGCGCTTCGCTCAGCTGAAAAACGATGGCAAAACGGTCATCATCGTCTCGCACTCGATGCAGTCCGTCGTCAACATGTGCGATCACGCCATCTGGTTCAAAAAGGGCAACAAGATGGCCGACGGTGATCCGCGGGAGGTCGTCGAGGCTTATACCGGGTCGCTGTTCCTCAGCGAGCACCGGCCCACCGAAACGGGCGACCGTTGGGGTTCGGGCGAGGCGCGCATAGAGCGGGTCGAGCTGATCGACAAGTTCGGCAAGCAGGTAATGCGGGTCGGTAGCGGGGAGCCGATCACGGTGCGCCTGTGGTGGGCGACCTCCGAGCCGGTGGCGCGGCCTGTTTTCGCTGTCTCGGTCCAGACGTTGCAGGGTGTCGTGGTGAGCGGCCCGACCACCAGGGAGTCCGGCGAGGTGCCCGAGAAGATAGACGGGAGCGGCTGGGTGGACTTGAAGATGGACCGGTTCCCGCTCCTTCCGGGGACGTACGACATCACCGCCTCGCTCACGGACTTCACGCTGGCCCACCCCTACGACGTGCGCCGCAACGTGCTCCGGATCGATGTGGACCGCAAGGGCCCCGTCGAGCCCTCCGGCATCGTTTCCTTCGGTGGCGTTTGGGCCTTCGGGCCTTAGCTTTCGGGCCTTAGCTGCCCGGTGTGGGGAGAGCGGCTCGTGGCACCGCAAACCGTCTGCGCCCAAAAGAACGGGTACGGTTTGCGGGACCACGCCCGCTCCTTTCACCCTGGACGGCGGGTGCTGATCGGAGCGGGCTCACTCCAGCGGTCCGCTCATAAATGGTGAGCCGTCGAATCTGCCTGGTCACCGGGTACTCGGCTCCCTACGCACCGTCGGCGGGCAACTTTTCTACCCTGATCTGATTGGGTCCACTTGAACGGCCGAGCACAGTTGAGCCGATCCGAGGTGACAACCTTCCCGCCGTACGTAGATCGCCGAGCGGGCACGTATTGCGACATTGGACCTGTTGTGCTTATGCGAGCTCGGCTACGTGCAACTGAACGCCCGAGGTGGACGCCCGAGGCTCGGAGCTTCCAGGTCCGCCGAACGAGAAGAAGAGTCGTCCATCGCCCTGGCCTCGGACCTTCCCTTCATGGGGGAAGGTCTTCAACGACGACCCAATGATTGCCGCCGCCATGCTGGACCGGCTGTTGCACCGAAGCGTTGTGATGAACATCGACGGCGACAGCTACAGGATGCGCAGCCACCGCGCCCGGGCCGAAGCAGCACGGCGGGGCCAACGGGTCCCGGGACCGACGACGAGGTGAACACCTGAGGGCGAATTCCAGAATTGATCGCATCACAGAGGTCTAAATGGATGAGAATACAAGGCTCTCGAGCCGCTTTGCCGGCGTTTGCCAACCGAGCACTTTACGGGGGCGGGAGTTGAGCTCGTTGGCGACGGCCTGGAGGTGCCCGGCGCTATGCACGCTCAAGTCGGTGCCCTTGGGGAAGTACTGGCGTAGCAAGCCGTTCATGTTCTCGCTCGAGCCCCTCTGCCATGGGCTGGCCGGGTCGCAGAAGTAGACCGCGATGCCGGTGCGGGCGGTGAGCTCGTTGTGGCAGCCCATCTCGCTGCCCTGGTCCCAGGTGAGCGACCGTGCCAAGTGGGCCGGGAAGGCCGACAGTTGCTTAGCCAGGCCATCTTTCATCTGTTCGCCGTTATGGCCGGCCGGCAGGTGCACGAGAGCCACGGGGCGGGTGGTCCTCTCGACCAGGGTCCCGATGGCCGAGCGGTTCGCCCTGCCCATGATCAAATCGCCCTCCCAGTGACCGGGTTGCTGGCGATCGGCGACCACAGCTGGGCGCTGGGCGATCATGGTCATAGCGGCACCGAAGCGTGACCTGCGCTCATCGGGACGACGGCGGCGTTTGCGCCGTACTCGAGCGCTACGGAGCACCCTCGTCGGCTCTCGGCGCAGGCCGTCGCGAGCCGGGTGGTAAAGGGCTTGGTAGATGGTCTCGTGACAGGCCCGCATCTCGGGACGGTCAGGAAAAAAGCCTGCGGGAGGGCCTTGCTGATCTGCTCCGGGCTCCAGCGCTTCTTGAGGCCGGAGCTGACAAAATCGCCCAGCTCGGGCAGGCGTGCCAACTTGCTAGGCGTGTATCGGGCGCGGCGCTGCTCAGCGTCCCGCTGGGCCGTGAAGGGGTGATAGCGGCCCATTGAGTCGAGGTTCTTTGCCAGCTCCCGGCTGACAGTCGAAGGGCTGCGGCCGAGCTCGGCCGCGACCGAGCGTGCTCTGTGGCCAGCTCGCATACCGTCGGCGATGATTACCCGCTCCTGCTCGGACAGGAAGCGCTCCGAAGCGACAGCCGACGGCGGCCCGGTGATGGCCTCGTACTGGTGCACTCGTCCGTCCGGGGTGACGAACCGCCGACCGTTGCTCCAGCGTGTACCGGTCTTGCGATTGACGCCGACGAGGCGGCACGCTGCTGAGTTATTGGTTCCCTTGGCCATGAGGGCGATGTATAGCTCGCGCTTGGCCACCAGTGGCGGACCACCAGCTGATTTGGGCTCTCTCCCACGAGCACGCGGGAGGTTACGTTGCAGAATACGACGGCGTGGCACGGCAACTCCTGAAATGGTCAGGTGTTGCGATCACCCCTAGAACCCACCTGAGCACGGTGGGGCCAAGCCGAGTTGACAAACCCACTCGGCCTTGTAGCGGGCAGAGAACTGGCGCCGGCGTGCCTTGGCCGGGATCTTTGGGTCTGGGTCTTGGTCCATGGCCCGAGCTTTCCCGGGCGCGTCAATAGAGTGGGTGATGCTGTCGGTTGCCATTCTGGGGAGTGCCTTTCCCGCCCTCTAGCTCAATGATTAGGCGCTACTGAGTGCCTCATCAGATCCTGACACGGAGGGGAGTTCGACCGGCCAACCACAGCCGACGGCCCTGCTTCGCACCATGTAGGAGGCGTCCCTTTACTACACAAACGGGTCAGGGTATCGGCGGGGCACAGGACAGGCTGAAATTCGCCGCGTCCGAAAACCGTACAAGGAACAAATGTTCCCGCGTATTACAGGCCACTGCGTACCCATCGACAACGATGGGCACTGGGTAGTTGCCGAAGTTCATGCTCTGGACCTTCGCCTTCACGAGAGTAAGGTCTGATTTCCCCAGGTCCGAAAAAGTGTAGAAGTAAGGATCCTCCTTCGAAAGAGGACCGCAGCTCTCGCCAGCACAGACGAAATCACTGGTGTTGAAGGTGGACGTCCAGGGAGTTGTGCCGGCGCCGTACGTACTCCTCAAGAGCGATTCAAAATTCCACAGTAGCTGCCCGCCCTTCGTGAGGCCCGCAGGCATGGCAAACTGTCGCGTAGCCTGAGCCCCAGACGCCACTGAAACGCCTAGGACGATACCGGGGACGGCGACGATACTGAGCATCACGCCCATACACGCCATGAACAAATTCCGTTTCGACTTCAATGTCTACGCCTCCTTGGTTGCGAAGTATCCTGAAATCCATGGCAACGGCGCTGCATACCATGACGGTGAACTCCCAGATCGTTCAGTGGAACACGCCGCTACCCCCTCGGCGGAGCTTGGCTCACCCCCACAGTAGTCCGGGGTGTAATTCGAGGTCCCGTTCCAATAGGCAACATACTCGGGGAGAATGGCCTCGGTATTAGCGAGAGGATTTGTCACGCCGCCCAGCTGCTCGGCCGTGGTCTGGTAGCCGCCCATAAGCTGGAATAAGCCAGTTGCCCCGATACCATTGACAACGGATGCATTGAAGCCCGACTCCTGGCACGAAGCTGCTACCATTTGTTCGGCTTCATTATCCGACAAGCCGGCATCCGTCGCGGCAGCAAAGATGATTTCAGCATTGGCCAGCTGCGACCTGTCCAGCCCCTGGCCATGACTCGCGCAATCAACGGTAGGGCCTGAGTTCGGTGCGGGATTATTGCTCAGCGCTACTGTAGCTGCGTGGTTAGCGGCGGTTTCCACTGCGGCGTCTGCAGTTGCCAGAGATGCATTAGCCTTGGCCATAGCGGCGGAGTTGCCAGAGTTGTCAGCCGCGACGGCTTTGTTCTCGGCGGCCACTGCGGTGTTTACTGAAGTGGCCACCTGACTTTGGGCGGCCTGTTCAGTGTTCGGCTTGGTCGTCGTCGCCTTGGTTAGGGCGGCCGACTGCGTCTGGCAGACGCTGCCCTTGAGCTGGCACGTTGTGGCGCCGTAGGCGCCCCCGCCCAGCTCAGAGATCATGAGGCCAGAAGGGTCAACTCCACTCACCGGGTTCTCGTTGGCATACCCGTAAGCGTTCAGTGTCGCGTTGAAGTCCGGGTCAACAGAGAGGAGCTCCCCGGTATTTGGGTCGTACCAGCGCGCCCTCATGTAGTAGAGCCCGGTTACTGAGTCGAAGTACTGTCCGGCCCACAGCATTGGAGTTGCCGTCGCCGAGCCCGTGGTGGCTACCGTAGCGCCCCAGGCGTTGAAGGTCCAGCTCGCTACTACTGTACCGCTCGAGTTGGTGAGCAGACGTGTGGAGCCCAGCTGGTCGTGCAGGTAGTAGTCGGGCGTGCCCGAGCTGACCGAGATCTGCTCAGTAGGTAGGCCGTCGGGGCCGTAGATGTAGTAGTTGGTGCCGTCATCGACCAGGAGAGGGACCGCGGCCTGCACGCTGTCCCACACGAAGTAGACCGACGGGCTGCCTTGTGTGCGCTTGGCAAGGAGGCCAGCAGCGTTGTAGGTGTAACCGACGGTCGTCGAACCCGTTGTAGTTGAAGTGAGTTCCTCGTGCTGGTTCCAGGCATAGGTGGAACTCGATGAGCTCGAGGTTGTGGCGGTCCGTTGCGCTTCCTGGTTGAACGTATATGTGGTCGCCCCTGACGGCGCGCTCGAACAGGTCGAGCCCTGAGGCGGGCTCGCCTTCGACCAGCAGAGCTGGCCTGCTGGGTCGAAGAACTGGGAGGCGCCGCCTGGACCGGTAGTGAGCTGGGATGCGTAGTTGTAGCCGTAGCTGGAGGAGTTGTCGGCGGTGACACGCTTGAGGGTGTCGTAGCTATAAGACTGAGTTGTCGGGCTCGGCGTGCCTGTGTCCGTCTCGGACATGAGCTCCTCGTCGGCGTTGCGCGGGGTCGGGGACGTGTAGTTGAAGCTCGCCAGCGTGGTCGAGCCCTCCTTGTCAGTGATGGTCGAGACCTGGCTGTCATTGTCATAAACAGTGGACTCAGTGATGCCGTTGGGCAAGGTAATCGAGTTGAGCCGTCCCGCGTTGTCGTAGCCGAAACTGGTCGTGGCCCCGAGCCAGTCTTTGAGCGAGGTTTCTTGGTTCATGATACGCCCCGGGATCGGTGACTGCTCCACTCCTAGAGAGGATGATGGAGCATGCCAGACAAGAAGCGGCCCGGCCGCTACCCGGCCGAGTTCAAAGAGCGGGCGGTACGCATGGTCTTGGAC
>DATKHZ010000288.1:0-5675 GCA_035509995.1 Acidimicrobiales bacterium
ATCGACGTTTACCACCAGCCCTCCCCTGACAGACCCTATAACGTCGCCCGAGACGGTCTCGCCGCGGGCTTCGGCGTCTAGCAGACGGCGCCATATGGCGTCTAGGTCGGGCAGCCTCACCGGCTTCCGCGTGGGCGGCACGGTTCGACGAGGGCTCTCCGGGGATGGTCGTTTGGGCTTTGGTGGTTTAAGCGCGGCCGCAATGACGTCGCACTCGCGGGGGTCAAGAAGCGACTCGGCCGCCGCCACCCCTATGCGGTTCTGGCGGCTGATGGCCAACACCTTCTCAGTCGAGACTCCCAGGCGCTGAGCAAGGTCGGCAACGCGTACACGCGGCACCGGTGGGGGTGTGTGGGCCGCCGGGCTGTACACGGGCCGCTCCTTTCGGTACGCGCACACGGTCTGCCTCCTTCGGTAACGGCCGAGAGCAACAGTCCCATCGCTCTCTCCTGGTCGCGTCTCAGTGCGACGCTAGCAACCCAGCGAGGCTCGTATTACTTCCCGGCGGCACGTCCCGCCATCTCTATCGTCGGGCGCCTCCCTCAGCGCTTCGAGCGCCCTGTTGCCACATCGCGCCGGTTACCGAACTGGGTGTGTCGTAGGTCACATTTTCTTGGCCCATGCATCTGAGACCAAGAAGGGCTGGGCAATCGAGAACTACCGAGGGCCATCGGCAAGCTCCAGCCGGCCGAGCGTTGGTGCGTGGCTGGCGAACGTCCTAATCCGAGAGCGTGGCGACCAAGTCCAAAGCATGTTCGACCTTGGCGCTGCACTGCGACAGGCCCAGGCTCAGTTGTCCAAGGACGAACTCAGAAAGCTCCATAGGGAACGTCGTCGTGTCATCGCCGCCTCCTGGACGACGCAGCGCACCTGGCGCGCGACCGCGGCGAGAGCATTAGTAGCGCAGTCGCCCGTGGCCTGGAAGTGACCCTTGAGGCCGCTTTGCTCGACCCCCGAGGCCGCTACCGCCCTCAAGGCGGGATTCTCACGACCGGGCTCCGGTGCGCCGGCCTGGGGTGGTCCGGGGCGACCGATGACCCGTCACTCTTAGCCGACCCCGCAGAGCCAGCGACCATGGTGGACCAAGCCGAGAAGACCGGGCCGGGTTTGCCTCAGCCCGACCACGCACTCCGTTCGGCCGAGGCGCAACACCAGGGAGAAGCTCACCTGGCCGAAGCCGAGCAGGAGGTCGACGAGCGCAAGCGGGGCCTGGGGAAAGCAGCGCGGATTCGCGATGGCTGCCGCCGGGAGGTCGCCGACTTGGAGCTGCAGTTGGACTACGCCCACGAGGAGGCGCAGGAGGCCGGGCATCGCGTCGCCGATGCCGAGGAAGCGCTAGCCCTTGCCGAGCAACCCCTTCGCGCTGCGCAGGTGCGCCTGCATAACAAGAAGTCCTGCCTCAACGATTAGGATTTAGCCGTCGTCTGCCCCAATCAGCACGAGAGTGCTTCGCTACTCGGCCTGTGTGGTAGATACCTGGAACACCGGAACCCCACCGGTTCATCAGCTCGCGTCAAAGTACTGGGCGACGGCGGTGCCATCGTGCGGCAGCCGTGCTTTGGAGAAGTTACGCAAGGTTACGGAGCAACCCTCGGAATTTAGGTTTGTACAGGACATTCAAACCCATCCATCTGCGCCGAGGTCGGGTCATATTTGGGTCACGCCCGCGGTGGCATATTCATGGGCCGGTCCAGCAAGGGCCTTGCGAAGACGATCTCCTGTATCAAAAAACCAGTCCAAGTAGTCCTCGTAGTCTTCTGTTCTGGTGACATCCCCAGCCTTATAGGCCGCAATCCGGCACGCCTGTCGGCCCGGAAGTTCCTCCCAGGTCAGCTGGTCCCCAAAGACGGCCTTGATCTCATCGCGCCTTTCCATGAGCCAACCGAATAGAGCCTCGTTGGCGGCAGCATCACCACCGTCGATATAGAGCTCGGTGCGCAGTTGGCCGCTGCCAGGGAAGACCACGCTGTAGACGGCGATGCGGAACGGAGACGGCATTGACATCCAGTTATCAGCTGACACGGCGTGTGCCGACGTCCAGCTAGGCCGTTCCCTATGGAGCCGTTCCAAGAACCGGGTCCAAAAAGAGAAGTAGTAACGGGGCTTGCCGCTGAGCGTGTCGGCAGCAAGTTCGGTCAGGTCTCGGCCGTCAGGGTCAACCCACCATTTCGTGCCCCAAACGCCTCGGTCTATCCCAGTGGCAGCCAGGATCATCGACCGCACCAGGCCTGACGGGGTGTACTCCTGCAAGTCGCCATCCCAGATCAACGGCGCGGAGGCCTTGTTCTGCCATCGGGCGATACCTCTCTCTGGGTTTTCAGCGACCCACTCATCGAGTGCCGTCCGCATATCAGAGTTGATCTCGGTGCGGCTTCGAAACGTGAAGACCCCACCGTTCGGTATCACCTGCGCATCGATCAGCCGACGGACCGCCGATACGTCCTGGCGCCGTTTGGTCGACTCCTCTGCGGCGATGACCTGAGCTTGCTGGGGTGTCACGGTGAACTCGGCGACTTCAGCCACCGGGTAGAGCTGCGACACAGAGAGCACAATTTCGTCGCCGGCCTCGTACGCCTGGAACCTCACCAGTGTGACCGAGACTCCCATCTCGTTAAGCCACACCGCGGTCGCTGTGACTTGGGCCGGAAAGGACCTGGCGAGGATGACCACCCGCGGACGTCGCAACGTCTCTATGTCGAGCGGTGCATGGGCCTCCAAAAGGCTCAGAGCATCTTCTTCGGTGGTCACCTGACCGCGAAGGCTCAGGAAGCGCGCATGTTGGGAGGCGAGCGTTTCCGGCGTGAACCGACTGGCCATCGCTGCGTACTTGATCACTTGCATGGCGACGGGGTCGGGAGCCTCTTCGCGCTTGAGCTCGGCGACTACCAAGTAGCCCGCGTCGTCCAGCCCGAGCACGTCCAACCTGTCGTGGGGGACGCCGGCTGCCGCCGCAGTCCATCGGTCGAACTCGAACGCGACGACCTTTACTCCCGGACCGAGGATCTTGGGTTGGGCGATGACCCACTCCTGGAGGTGTTGTCGCTCCTTTAAGCCGGCGTCAGTGAGGGTGATGGCCTTGGCAGGAGTCGCTACGGCACTCTGCACCCTGAACAACAGCTCGTCAGGCATAACCCCAGGGTAAACGGATCTGGGCGCCATGGGGCAATGGTTGTGGAGGCCAAGGGAGGCGTACTCGTCCATCCGCTACTCATCTCACCGTCGAGGCAAGCCGGGTGGCCCGTAAACTCGCGGTGTGTGCGGCCGCACAACCTCCACCACACCGCGCGACACGCTCGCTCAATTGCTCGATGTGGACCAGTTGGAGGCACCTGAGCTGCCCATCAGTTGGAACGTCGCACCGACCCAGTCGATTTATGCCGTGGCGACCAGCTCGAGTGGCGCTCGGAAGTTGCGGGCTCTCCGCTGGGGCCTGGTCCCGAGCTGGGCCGGAGACCCGAGGATCGGCGTCAGACTGATCAATGCCGGTTCGGAGACACTGGCGCAGAGGCCGGCCTTTCGTTCACTCGTAGGCACCCGTCGGGCGCTGCCGCCCGTCCGTGTCTTCAAGGGGTGCGACGCCGACCTCGTCGAAGATGAAAACGGGTCCTAAGCTGTTCCGCTCGGGGACGCGCTATGACTCGTGAGCACGAAAGCGTCATCAGCGGGTACACGCTTCTCTCGGATACTGGCCCCGGCGCGGGCGGGTCGGCCGGCAGCCGCGGGGCAGCCACCCGGTTTGAGCCTCGGGGGGAAAGAGATTCATGCCCGACGCAACCGGGTAGCCCGCCACAAACGGATCCATAGGCCGGACCGGACGGCAACGGGCGAGTAGGCCTGCGATTGGGTTACGAAGTGTTGCGATCCGCGCTGCGATGCACTTCGATAGATCCGTCTGGTGTGGTAGCCAACCCGAGTTCGGGCGTGCGCGCAATGTCCTGGTTGGGGGCATGATGGAGGAGCTATGGCGTCCACCATCAAACCCCTTGTCCCGGTAAGCAAGGATCCGCAACGAGATACTGTCGAGGCGCTGCTGGAGCGGTCCGGCCGGCGCACCGGACGAGTCAACATTAGGGCCAGCTTCGTGCAGAGCGGCCCCCAGCGCGAGCCCATCCCGGGTCCTATTCGCGACATCCTCCGAGCCCACGACGAGCGAGCCCTCGACCTGTTCCTGTTACACAGGGCTGTGGTAAGCAAAGCTCCCGAGGACGACGAGGGCAACCCGAGCTGGCACTCCTACCCTCTTGATGCCCGGGTCTGGGCGCGGGCCCTGGCTTGGCACACCTGACCGGAGGAGGCGCGACGGCCGTAGCCAAGCTCTGGAGACGCCTTGAGGAGGACTACCACTTGGTACACCGCGGTCGATCTGGACGGTTGACTGTGATCACGGGCCTTCGCGAAGACGGCAGCGGCGCCGACTACGACTCACCGGACGGCAAGTCCGTCGCAGAGCGGTACCTAACCCTCCCTTTCGACTACTGGACTGCCGACGAACGCTGGTACCGCGCCCTGGGCCTGCCTGCCAAGGTGATGCTCCTGGTGGCCTCGACTCTCAAGGCCGGCTTCCCCCTCCCTACCGCGAAAGCACCCGCGTGGTATGGGATCAGCACCGAGAGTGCAGAGCGCGGGCTACGCACCCTCCGCCAGGTGGGACTGCTGCAGCGGCGGCTAATTACGAAGCCTGCCCCGCTTAGCCCTAACGGAGTCACTCAGGAGTGGCACTACAACCTGCAGCAGCCCTTTGGCTGGTCTCGTCACAGGCTGCGGGTCGTGAGCGACGCGTCGTAGCCGGTTGTCCACGCCTAGGAAAGTCATAGCCCCGGTGACATGGCCGAGGCCAGCGGTCCACCGGGGCAGTTCAACGGCCATTGTAGACCGTCTGGGACGGTAATGGTAGTCCCGTCGTCCTCGCCACCATTCCAAGCCCCGCACGATGGGCCTTGGGTGGAAGGCTGGCTCGGCCCGCCTCGTTTTGTCCGCTACCTGGCGGCAGCAGGCAACGACCGCGCCCTCGCCCTGGCCCTCTACGAATGGAACGCGCAGATCAGCGCTGCCTTCCAGCGGGATCTTGCCCACCTTGAAATTGCCCTGCGCAATGCCTACGACGCCGCCGCGACGAGCTGGGGCGGGACCGGCCACTGGCTTCGCGACGGCTACACGGTCGTCTTCGCTCCCCTCTACCGTACGTACGGCGGGCACCACGTGGACGTGAACCAGAAGAACCGCGAGCAGGTCGCGCAGGCTATCCGCGACGCCGGCGGCCCGCTAGCACCCTCGGGAAAGGTGGTTGCTCAGCTCAGCTTCGGGTTCTGGCGCTACCTGTCTGACCGGGCACATGAAAGGCCGCTCTGGATTCCTTTCCTTTATCGAGCCTTCGTTCATGGCACTAGCCGGGCTGCCATCGACAGGCGGATCGCTGGGCTCCACGTCTTCCGAAATCGCATCGCACACCACGAGCCCCTGCTCCGGACAGATCTCGGCGGACGGTGGAGCGACATCCTCGCAGTTGCTGGTGCTACCTCCCCGGACCTGGCCAACTACCTGGACTCGTCGACTACGACCATGCTCCTGCTGGCACACCGTCCTGTTACTTGATGCGCGTGTTAGAGGGGCGACAGATCGGGACCAAAATTGGTGCGATGAGGTCGGCAACCCCCTGACAACGCCAACTACGCGCA
>DATKHZ010000289.1:0-4486 GCA_035509995.1 Acidimicrobiales bacterium
CAACGGACCTGGACGGCACCCTGCTACGCCCCGACGGCACTGTCAGCGAACGCACGATCTGCGCTGTCCGGGCGGCCCGCGATGCCGGGCTACACGTCATCCCGATCACCGGCAGACCGCCCAGGATCACCTGGGATGTCGCCCGGGAAGCCGGCCTTGGGCCCCTCGGCGTCTGCTCGAACGGGGCCGCTGTTGTCGATATCTCGTCGATGGAAGTTATCGAGATCGAAACGATCGGGTCGGAGGTGGCTATAGGTCTTGTGACCATGCTCCGCGAGATCTTCCCGGGCGCAGTTTTTGCCGTTGAAGAAATGGACAATTTCACTCACGAAGCCGGGTTCGTCGACCCCGCATGGGGTTGGGATGATCGTACCGAGACGGTCGATGACATAGTCGAGGCCGTTTCCTCGGCTTGTGTAAAGCTCGTAATGCGCCGGCCCGGCTGGCCCGCGGGGGTACTGCTTGGCGAGCTGAAGGAACAGGTCGCCGAAAAGGGCCACGTGACCTCGTCGGGGTTGGACTGGGTGGAAATAGCCGGTCCCGGGATCTCCAAAGCCTACGCAGCAGAGCGTGTCTGTAAGCGGCTCGGTGTTGCGGTCGGAGAGGTCCTCGCGATCGGGGACAACCACAATGACCTGACAGTCCTGGCGTGGGCAGGGCGTGCAGCAGCTCCCGCGAACGCGATAGCAGAAGTCCTTGCGACGGTACAGATGGTCCTCCCGCCCAATGCAGAAGACGGAGTGGCCCAACTTTTGGAGGAGCTCGCTCGTAGCAACGGAAGATATACCTGAGCTGAGCCAAGCCCGGCTGCGCTGAAATGAGCCAAGCCCCGCTGGGCTGAGCCAAGCCCGGCTGGGCTGAGCCAAGCCCGGCTGGGCTCACCTGAGCAGATTCTGAGCTGCGTTCCGTTGCGCTCCGCGTCTGTCCTAGCCAGCCGAGCTCGCAAAACAGCCAATTTGCGAAGGAACTTTGCTACCGCTTTATCAAAACAAGTTTGTCAATCGCAGAGTCATCCAGCAGACTTGAGGTCGTCGACAATGCCTGCCAGAGCCGAGCCGGCCCCGGCAAGTGCCGAACAGACGCTGTCTTTGTGGCTCAGAGCCAACACCTTGTCTGCAACCACTTCTGTGCGGCTCTGGGTGCTGCCCGCGACTCTGAAAAACCGGCGCCTGACGCGTCCGATGGCCAATATCTCTTGTCCGGCGCCCCAATCGGGCACCTGCTCCTGTTCCTCGAATAATGCCACTGGGACGGAATCTGCAGGCTGGTCGGCACGAGGAACCATAAGGTCGAAGCTGGCGAGCGTAAGACCGCTGGGCAAGCTCCTCACCTGCATAGGTTTTGCCAGGCTCCCAATTACAACCACCATGTTCAGCATGGTCGCTCCCGTTGTTATGTGCCGGCACGGCCGGCGACGGATCACGGGCGCCGAGGCGCCAAGTGCCCACCAGAACGCGTCGATGACAACGACGAAGCTGCTCGCCCAACACTTTGCCTAACGGCAACGCCCTTTAGTGCTTGGCTCGAGCCTCATGGCCGACCACGGGAGGTGGTTTCGGCGAAGCATACCAAAGGGGTACGACGGTTAAGAGGTCACTGAGTGACCGCCGCAGAACTCAGTCGAGTGCGATTAGGCGCTGCTTTACGTCGTACGCATCAGGGTCCGCCGCAGCTATCTGAACGAAGAGATCCCGTGCCCGTGGCAGCTCTCCGGCCCGTTCGTAAAGGTCGGCCAGGGCATACCACTGGCGGAGGTGGAACCCCTTCGGCTTTGAACGGCGGAGCGTCCCCTCGAGCAACTTGACCGCGCCCCTGAGGTCCCCGCGGTCCGCCAAGGATCCTGCCGCAACCAACCGGCCCTCGGCAATTACCTCCGGGCTGGGCGAAGCCTGGCGCAGCTCAGTCCAGGTGGCATCGGCTTCCTCGTAGCGGCGCAGGGCCCTATAACAGTCGGCGATAACAGGGAACTGGTCGTAGCTGCCCGACAAGCGATGATGGGCTTCGAGCTCGCGCAGGGCGAGAGCCCACTTGCCCAGCCTGTAGAGCGTGAGGCCGAGCAGCTCTTTTACGGAAGCCGAGGTCGGCGCCTGAGAGGACAATTTGCGCAACATTCGCAATGCGTCGTGATAGCGGTCAGCCGAATAAGCCCTAGTGGCGTCGGCGAGCTTCGCAGTGACGACCGGCTCAGAGACCTCCTTGTCGATAGCTATAAGGGAGCCTGTACGCGCTGATGGCCTTCTGCTCGCTGCACGTTCACGTTGTACTGGCGTAGCTACCGCATCAGCTCGCCCGTTGGCGCGGACGTGCGGCCGTCCGGCCGGCCCGGGTTGGGCGTGACCGCCGGGGGGTTGGGCGCGACCGCTGTTGGGTTGGGCGCTTCGGCTGGGGGATGGGGCCCGACGGCTCGGAGCAGGCACCCTTTCGACGATGGTCATCGACCAGTCATCGCGGCCACCGTCCTCTTGGCTTGCCTGACCTTCCAGCTCTTGTGCTGGTGTAAGCGGCCCTGTAAGCGGGACGACCGCCGGCCGAGGACGGGCAACGGGTGTGCGGCGAGCCGGCGCCTGGCCCGCGGTCTTGGAACGAGCCCCCCCACGGCCCGCCCCTTCACGACCAGCCGACGGACGGCCAGCATCTCCACGACCAGCCGTTCCCCTTGGCGGCCCGGCCGCTCTGCTGCCGCCCGCCGCACGACCACGCGTTGGTTGCGTTCCCTCCCGCACCGCTGACCAGATCTCGGAGGCGGTTGGCTCGTCGTTATCCAGCTCCCCCACACCGTGGCGGGCGACGCTGCCCCAGCCGATCGGCGTGGGCCTGCGCGGGTTAGCCGAAGTAGGTCTGGAGGGTCGGGGCGGCCGGTCCGTCCCGAAGTCGCGCGGAGGGCCGTTCCGGTCCCCGAAAGCGCCGGCCCCGGAGAAGCCGCTCCGACCGCGGGCGTCGCCTGTCTCGCGGCGCGGACCGCCCGTCTCGCTGCGGGACGCACCCGTCTCGCGTCGGGGAGCACCCGTGTCGCGTCGGGGAACACCCGTCTCGCGGCGAGGCCCGAAGGCTCGCGGTGCGTCCCTATTCCAAGCCGCCGTCCTGCCGGCTGGGGCTCCACGGCCATCGATCCGCTTCGGCAACGCCGCTGGACGGCTCCCGCCGGTTTGAAATCCTCGAGGCGGTCGCTCGTCAGGGCCTCGCGCGGCGCGGTCATCTGACGGTCGGCTCGCACGGTCGAACGACCTCGGCTGCGAACCGAACGACCTCGGCTGCGCACTTCGCGGCTCATCGAACGACCTCGGTTGCGCACTTCGCGGCGCGTCGCCTCGACCCGCGGCACCGGATCTGCCACCCGAGCCAACTGGGCGTCCCCAGCGGGGCCCGTCCGCCGCCGACCGGTCTGTCGGCCGGTCCGAGAAGCCCGCCCTATCGCTCCTTACGCCTGTTCCTCCGGCCCGAGCGCCTCGGTCGTCGCTCCCGTATGTCCCGCCACTACCGCCACTCCGGCTGGGGCTGTCGATCCGCTCGCCGTAGGTCCGTGCGGGTGGGCGCTCCATCCCTGTAGTCGAACGGGCGCGGCTCGTCGGCGCACCTGCGGTTCGCCGAGAGGACGTTCGGTCCTCCGAAGGGGCCCACCGACCGGCACTATCGCGGGCAGCAGTGTCGCGGGCCGTCCCCCGAGCCGGGAAGCGTGGCGCTTCGCTGGCATCCCCCCTAAAGCTGCTGGACGAGCGCGGGCGGTCCGAGCCAAATCGCTCAGAACCTCCGGACGTGCGCGCCGCCGCGCCAAAACCACGACCACCAGCCCTAGAGGCTCCCGGAGCTGCAGGTCGAGCCCATACCCCGGCTCCTGCTCCCGCGCCGTCCCTCGTTCCAGATCTTCCCCGGGTACCGCTGCTCGCACCTGCCCGGGTAAGCGAACTGCGCCGAGGCCCTCCCTCGTCCCCGGGGGAGGCGTCGCCCCGAAAGCTGTTCCTCGTTGCCCCGGAAGCGCCGCGGCTAGCACTGGATGTGGAACGTGCGGAGCTCGGCCTTGCGACGTAGTCGGCTCGGCCGGTCGAACTGCGGCCCTTGGCGGCGCTCCCTCCGGTGCGCGCACCCGTGCCCGAGCGCGAGCCGGTTGTCGATCGTGAGCTTGCCGCAGAACGGGAGCTGGTCCCACTGCGGGCGCTGGTTGCGGAGCGTGAGCTTGCCGAAGAACGCGAGCCGGTCCCGGCGCGGGAGCTGGTTGTCGAGCGCGAGCCGGTCCCGGCGCGTGAACCCGTGGCTGAGCGCGAGCTGGTGCCGCTCCGAGCTCTCGAGGTTGCGCTGCTTGCAGACCGCGTTTTTGGGGCGCCCGCCTTTGCGCCTCGCGGGCCCGCCGCCCGCCCGCTACCCGAGGCCATGTCATCCAGCATATCTCCACTCCTCCTCGGCTGTTCCGAACGCGCAAAGGCCCGTGCCGCCCACCACGGCACGGGCCTTTGCAACGATTATCCCGGCGACGTCCTACTCTCCCAGGGAG
>DATKHZ010000290.1:0-4141 GCA_035509995.1 Acidimicrobiales bacterium
GACGCTCGGGTCGACATTGCGTTCGTAGGCGGCGGGGTGGCTGCCGAGGCTGGCTCATCCGTCTCCCAGCTCGGTGGCAATGGCGGGGCGTCGGAGCCGGGCTCCCACAGGGCCCAGCGATGCAGGCCCTCGTTGAACCACAGAGTCCGCCCCGACGGTGAGCGCCTCCAGCGCACTCCCCGATGGACGACCTCGCTCGTCGGTGCGCCGTCTGGACTGATGCCGACGCTTGGACTGAGGCCGCCGCCTGGACCGGGGCCGCCGCCTGGACCGCCGCTTGGGCCCGCAGCGCTCACTTGAGCAACTTGGAGAGGCGGCGGTCGGCCAGCACCTTGCCACCGGTCTGGCACTGAGGGCAGTACTGGAAGCTCCGGTTGGACAGGAACACCTCCTTGATGGTCGTGCCGCATTCCGGGCATGGCTGCCCGGCGCGACCGTGGACCGCCATGCCGGCACGTTTTGCGTCTTTCAGCTCCTTGGCGGCCTGGCCGAGGCTTCGTTCCACCGCCCCCCTCAATACCCCGGTCAATGCCTCGTACAGCCGCGACATCTCCGCCTCGTCGAGCTTGGCGGCCGCCTTGAACGGTGACAACTTCGCTGCCCAGAGGATCTCGTCCGAGTAGGCGTTGCCGACACCGGCCAAGATCGACTGGTTGGCCAAAACGGTCTTCAGCTGCCCGGGCGCGCCAGCCAAAACCGCTGCCAGCGAAGCCTGGTCGAACCCCGCGCTGAGTGGGTCAGGCCCGAGCCGCGCGACCCCTTCGATCGCCGCTGGGTCGCTGACAAGCCACAACGCCAACCTTTTCTCCGTTCCCTGCTCGGTGAGGTCGAAGCCGGCACCGCTCGACAGCCCGACCCGCAGGGCCAGCGGGCCCCTTCCCGGGCGGGCCTTGGCCGGCGGGACCGGGTCGCGCCAATGGAGCCAACCCGCTCTGGCCAGGTGCGCCACGAGCCAGAGACCTCCAGCTTCGATGCACAGGTACTTGCCTCGGCGCTCGGCTCGGCTGATGGTGCGGCCGACTAGGGCATCGAGCGGGGGGGCGTAAGTCTTCAAGGCAGACAAAGAACCCAGCTCGGCGCGCTCGATGGTCGTGCCGCCGGCTTTCTCCGTCACGAACAGGGCAAGGGCCTCGACCTCGGGAAGCTCGGGCACGCTGGTTGCAACCTCCGGCTCTAGCGACCGCTGTGGCCAAAGCCTCCGAGACCGCGCTCGGAAGAAGGCAGCTCGTCGACCGCAACGAAGCGCGCCTGGGCCACCGCTTTGACCACGAGCTGAGCGATCCTGTCGCCGCGGTGCACTTCGTAGGGCAGTACGGGATCGGTGTTGACAAGCAGCACCATGAGCTCGTTGCGGTAACCCGAATCGATGAGGCCTGGGGCGTTCAGGACCGTGACCCCGTGGCGCAGCGCCAGACCGCTGCGGGGCTGGACAAAACCCGCGAAGCCCTCCGGTATGGCGATGGCCAGCCCGGTGGGCACGAGAGCCCGCCCACCACCCGGCGCTATCGTGACGTCGGCGCTCGCACGGATATCGGCGCCGGCATCGGCCGCACGGGCGTAATCGGGAAGCGGCATGTCCGGGTCGAGGTGGACCACCTCTACGACCACTTCCCCTGCCACATCTGCCGCCACGTCTTCGACCACTTCCACCATGTCGCTCTTCAGGTCTGCGCCGGCCATGCCTATCACGCTAGCGAGCGGGCGCCATGCACCGCCCGATAGAGTCCGCTGAATGCTCGTCTGGATGGACCTCGAAATGACCGGGCTTGACCCCGTGAGCGACAAGATCGTGGAGATCGCGACCTTGGTGACCGATGATGAGCTCGAGTTGCTCGCCGAAGGCCCCGACCTGGTGATCTCCACTCCGCCCGAGGCGCTGGAGTCCATGGACGAGGTGGTGCGCCAGATGCACACGCGCAGCGGCCTGCTGGACGCCATCGCGAGCTCGGGGGTGACCCTCAAGGAAGCTGCAGAGGAAACCCTGGAGTTCGTGCGCAAGCACGCACCCGAGGCGCGCAAGGTCCCCCTGGCCGGGAACTCGATCGGCACGGACCGGCGTTTTCTGGCCGCCTATATGCCTGAGCTGGAGGAATACCTCCACTACCGCTCGATTGATGTCTCGACGATCAAAGAGCTGGCGAGGCGTTGGTACCCGGAGGCCTATGCCGGCGCCCCCAAGAAGGGCGGCGCCCACCGTGCGCTCGACGACATCAGGGAGAGCGTCGAAGAGCTGAAATACTGGCGTAACACGGTGTTCAAAGAAAGATCTTCCACTTTGCCGGCCTGACGTGGCAGCATGGTTGTTTAACCGGTAATTGAACCGACCGGTGCGTAACGGAGGTGGAGATGACCCGTTTGATGGACGCTCCGTTCCTCGATGACGCGCAGGGGCGCCGGCGCCAGACCAGCCGGACCACGCGCCACGCAGTGCGAAGCCACCTGCACGTCGCTCTGCTCGACGAGGAATCTCTCGACGATGCCGTCTTGCCCGTCGTGTTGCACGACCTCGGGCGCAAGGCGTCGCCCAAGCCGAAGCGACCACCCGCTCCAGGGCGCCGTGGTGGTTTCAAGGTTTGGAAGACCTCGTTCTGGAAACGCCGGCGCCGGTTGTGGGCTGCGCAAAACGCAGCCGCCCGGGCCCTCGCCGAGGCCGAGTAGACCCAACGGATCCGCCGCGACGCCCCGCCTGCTCCGTGGCACTGGGAGCGGACTAAGGCGGCTCTGCCTGTAGCCGCGCCAGGGCGCTAGCTTCGCCATCATGGAATACCGCAAACTTGGGCGGACCGGAGTAGAGGTCACCCCTTTGTGCCTCGGCGCGATGATGTTCGGCGCTTGGGGCAATACCGACCACGCGGAGTGCGCCCGCATGATGCACGTCGCCGTCGACGCCGGGATCAATTTCATAGATACGGCCGACGTCTATTCCGCTGGGGAATCCGAAGAAATCGTAGGCGCCTTCCTGGCCGAGCTCGGGCCTGACCGACGCGAAGACATTGTGCTGGCTACGAAGTTCCATGCCCGCATGGGCGAGGGGCCGAACAGAGAAGGCAATTCCCGGCGCTGGATAATCTCCGAGTGCGAGGCTAGCCTGCGCCGCCTCGGCACCGACTATATAGATCTTTACCAAATCCACCGCCCGAGCCCCGGTACCGACATCGACGACACGCTGTCGGCGTTGAGCGACCTGGTCCATTCCGGAAAGATCCGGTACTTCGGTAGCTCGACGTTCCCGGCGTGGGCCGTGGTGGAGGCCCACTGGGTTTCGCAGCAGCGTGGCCGTGAGCGGCTTTCGACCGAGCAGCCTCCTTACTCGATGCTGGCGCGAGGGATAGAAACCGATCTCCTGCATGTCTGCCAGCAATACGGGATGGGCGTGCTCAGCTGGAGCCCACTCGCAGGAGGCTGGCTCTCCGGGCGCTTCGGGACGGGCAAGGACAACAGCTCCCGGCGCGCGTCCCGCCTGCCAGCCCGTTACGACCTCAATGACCCGAGCAACGCAACGAAGTTGGCCGCGGTGGACCAACTGACGGAGCTGGCGGCAAAGGCAGGTTACGGCCTGCCCGAGCTAGCCGTCGCTTTTGTCCTGGCGCACCCGGCCGTCACTTCGGCGATAATCGGCCCTCGCACGATGGACCAGCTGACTTCCCTGCTGAAATCCGACGAAATCCGCCTCGACGGCGAGATCCTGGACCGCATCGACGAGATCGTGCCCCCGGGAACGGACCTGAACACCGCCGACAGCGGGTGGGCGCCCCCCTGGCTGAGCGAGCCGGCATTGCGCCGCAGAGCGCCCGCGCTATCGGCGGGGGCCCAATAGCCTCGCGGGGATGCTCGACGAAAACATAAAATCACTTGCCCGGGCCAAGAACTTTGCGGCCTTCACCACCTTGCTCCCGGGTGGCCAACCGATGACGCACGTCATGTGGGTGGACGCCGACGACGAGCACATCCTCATCAATACGGAGGTGGGCCGCCAGAAAGCTCTCAACGTAAAGAGGGACCCGCGCGTCACCGTCACGGTCATCGACGCAGACAACCCCTACCACTACGCCGAGATCAGGGGCACGGTCGTGGAAGAGGTGACCGGTCCAGAGGCGCGGGCGAGCATCGACAAGCTCAGCCTCAAGTACACGGGCAAGCC
>DATKHZ010000291.1:0-3429 GCA_035509995.1 Acidimicrobiales bacterium
CGTTTGGCGCAGCTTCTCCGCCATCTCTTCGACGACCCGAGCCGGGAGCGGGTGGGGTTCGGCTACACCAACCGTCAGGGCTCTGATCGGGGTCTTCGGCACCAGCTCAATACCCTATTCTGTAGGGGGTGGGGGCCGGGAGCCGCCGGCACTCAGGGCCGTAGGCGCACTGTTCGGCCCATCCCGGGGTGGTTCGGCCCATCTCGGCGTGCCACGAGCCCGGCTACCCCATCCATCTCGGCTGGTTCGGCCCATCTCGGCGTGGTTCGCTCAATCTGGCGTGGTTCGGCCCATCTCGGCGTGCCACAAGCCCGGATCCCCCACTCGCCACGGCCGAGAAGCTCCAGTTCACGCCAGGAACGCCAGCCACGACCCCGCCAAAACGCCAGGAACGCCAACCACGGCCACGCCAAACTCGACTAGAGCCAGGCGATGTCGTCGTCGGCCTGGTCGGTCACCCTCTCACAGGTTGGGCAGTACCAGCGAGCCTCCAGCAACGTCCCGCAGGAACGATGCCTGGGCCCCTCGGCCTCGCCTCCCGCGGCGCGCGCGCCCCAACGGGCGAGCAGGCGGAGCGCCCCGGCCAGTTCACGCCCTTCGGCACTCACTCGGTACTCGTAACGTGCCGGGCGCTCGGAGTACGGGACTGCCACAACGAGGCCTTCGCGCTCCAGGCGGCGCAGGCGGGCCGACAGGATGTTGGAGGCGAGGCCGGGGACGGCCGCCGTCAGCTCGTTGAAGCGCCTCGGCCCGTCGAGCAAGGCGTCGATAACAAGAAGCGTCCAGCGGTCGCCGACCCTGGACATTGCGCCGTCAAGTGCCGAGTTGCCAGGTGCCTGGTCCGACAGCTCGCTCACGTTCCCATCCTCCCACTCCAAAAGTCTTCGCCGGTAGGGCCCGACCCTCTGTTAGGTTCTCAGTTGCAAGTTGCAAGTTACATGTTTTGGGAGGAGAAAGAGGGATGGGTACACCGTTGGGAGAGTTCTCGAAGGCCGCAGCAGATGTCATCGCCGGGGCGGCTCCGTCCGTCGTGGGAGTTGGGCCAGCAGGTAGTGGAGTCGTAATCGGCGATGGGCTGGTGGTCACGAACGCCCACAACCTTCGTGGCGAGATAGCCGTCACCTTCGAAAACGGCCGGGTGGCGACAGCCACGGTGGCCGGAGCGGACCTTGACGGCGACCTGGCCGTGCTTTCCGTCGACACCGCTGGTAGCCCTGCGCTGGCCTGGTCCAACGGCGAAGTAGCACTCGGCGAGGTCGTGATCGGGCTCTCCCGGCCAGGTGGCGGGAGCCTGCGAGCCGGCGTCGGTTTTGTGACCGGGCTCGGCCTCGCTTTTAGGGGCCCTGAGGGCAGGACCGTCAGTGGGGCACTTGAGCACAGCGCACCTCTCGCTCGCGGATCTTCGGGTGGCCCGGTGGTCGACAGTGAAGGACGTCTCGTGGGGGTCAACACGCACCGCTCTGGCGAAGAGTTCTACCTGGCGCTGCCGGCCGGTCCAGACTTCAAGGAGCGGGTGGACGCGTTGGGACGGGGAGAGTCGCCGCGCCGGGTACGCCTCGGCGTAGCTCTGGCCCCACCCAAGGTCGCCCGCAGGCTGCGCCACGCCGTTGGCCTGCCTCAACGGGACGGCCTTCTCGTGCACGCCGTTGAAGAGAACGGCCCAGCTGACCGTGCCGGGATCCGCCGCGGCGACCTCATCGTCTCGGTCGGCGGCCAACCAGTGACTACGGTCGAAGAGCTGGCTGCGGGCCTCACGGCTACCGGCGACACCGGCAACGCAGACCTGGTGGTTGTGCGCGGCGTCGACGAGCTCGCGATCGCCGTGAACTTCGAAGAGACCGCCCCGTCAGGACAAGCGAGCGCCTGATGGTGGCCAAGACGTGGGGCTCCGCTCAAACCGAGCGATCCGGCCCTACGGCTGCTGAGGCGGGGGGCGCGGCCCTTGCCCCCCCGCCCAGCGGGACCTCTTCCGGCATGGCCCCTGCCCCCCCGGCGGATCTCGACGACCTGCTGCTTGACAGCTACTCGCGAACCGTTAGCTCAGTGGCCGAGCAGCTCCTGCCCTCGGTGGCGGCTGTCAGGGTCGAGGACCACATGCACCGACCGAAGGGGGCCGGCTCGGCGGTGCTCATCTCGGCGGACGGGCTGTTGGTCACATCGGCGCACGTGGTGGAGGGCTCCGCCCGCGGGACGGCAGCGTTCACAACAGGCAATGAGGCACCCTTCGAAGTCGTCGGAGCTGACAGGCTGAGCGACCTGGCGGTGCTCCGGGTTGCTGGCAGCGGCTACCAGCCGGCCAGGCTCGGCGATGCAGGCCGGCTGCGAGTCGGACAGCTGGTCGTTGCCATCGGCAACCCGCTGGGCTTCGAGGGTTCTGTTAGCGCAGGGGTCGTAAGTGCGCTTGGCCGCAGCCTGGTGGCTTCGGCCGGCCCCGGGAACCGGCTGCTGGGAGACGTCATCCAGACTGACGCAGCGCTCCACCCGGGGAACTCCGGAGGTGCTCTAGCCAATAGTTCCGCAGAGGTCATCGGGATCAATACCGCCCTCGTCGGGCCTATGGTCGGCCAGGGCCTCGGGATGGCGGTGCCTATCAATGAGACCACCCGGGCAATCATTGGAACTCTCGCCGCCGGTCGCCGTGTCCGTCGGGCCTACCTGGGCATCGGCGGTGGGCCACGCCAGCTTCCACAGCCGGTCGCAATGAGCACTGGTTTCTCACGCGGAGTTGAGGTTGTGTCGGTCGTCGCCTCGAGCCCTGCCGGCGAGGCCGGGATCAGGCCCCGTGACGTGATCGTCTCCCTGGACGGCAAGCGGATCGAGGACGTTCGTGAGCTACAGGCTTTGCTCGGAGATGCCTACATCGGCCGGCTCGTCACGATCGAGTACATACGGGACGGGCGGCTGGCAACGTGTAAAGCCACCTGCGTGGAATTGCCTTCCTCTTAGCGTCTCAGCGTCGCGAGCGAACACCGGGTCAGCGGCTATCAGAGCGCTACCGTCGCAGCGATTAAAGCGACAACTGTCGTAACGAGCAGTTGTGCCTCGGACGCTAAAGGGTGACGCGATTCGTGCCGAATGGGACAAAGAGGTCGTTTTGGGCATTTCTGGCTCGCTGCAGCGGCCGGGAGCCCGACAGCGAGGGGAGGACCATGCCAGGCACCGATACCGGGTCAGGTGCGAGAAACCCGCGGGCAACCCACGAGCTGGATAACGAGGGCATTGACCTCGCCCACGAAGAGGGCCTCGCAACGGCCCTGAGCGCCTTCTTGTCGCAGCTGCACTATGCCCGCGCCGCAGCTCCCGCACTATACGCGCCCGATCCCGGGCCCGCAGCGGTCCAGGCTCTTCGCGCCAACCGTCTCCCTTTTCTGGTCGGTCGGGACGAGATCCCGCCGCTGGAAGGAACGACCACTCGGGACCGCGCCAGCC
>DATKHZ010000292.1:0-5816 GCA_035509995.1 Acidimicrobiales bacterium
GCCAGCTGGTTATGCGGCAGCGCTTTACGGCGGGCTAGCCGGCTTGCGTATCGCCCTCGTTGAAAAGGACAAGGTGGGCGGCACCTGTTTGCACCGTGGCTGCATCCCGGCCAAGGAACTTCTCGAGACGGCCGCCGTTTACCGGACCGTGAAGGGGGCCAAGGAGTACGGCATTGGGGTGGAGGGCTGGACGGTCGATTTCTCGACCACCCAGTCCCGCAAGAACAAGGTCATCGACTTGCACTACAGGGGCCTCCAGGGTTTGCTAAAGCGCCGCAAGGTCGTGACCTTCGCCGGCAGCGGGAAGCTGCTGCCCGGAAAGGTGGTCCAAGTGGAGGGCCTGGACGGTGGGACAACCGAACTGGAGGCGCCGGCCGTCATACTGGCAGCGGGTTCGCTGCCCCGGACGATCCCCGGTTTCGAGGTCGACGGCCGGTTCGTGCTCACAAGCGACGAAGTGCTCGAGCTCGAGCGGTTGCCTGAGACGGCGGTGGTTATCGGGGGTGGGGCGATCGGCTGCGAGTTCGCCTCGATGCTCGCCGACATGGGTACCCGGGTGACCGTTCTCGAGGCTCTCCCCAGGATCCTCCCGGGGGTTGACAAAGACGTGGCGGACGTCGTTGTCAGGTCGTTCACCAGGCGCGGCATAGACATCAAGACCGGGGTCATGGTCAAGGGCCACACGCCGAGGGAGGACGGCAAGGGGACGATCGTCGAGTACAGCGTCGGACTTGAAGGGGCCACGGACCAGGTGGAGGTGCAAGCCGTCGTCGTTTCGGTCGGCCGCCGGCCGCTCAGCGATGGGCTGCTCACGCCCGGTTGTGGGGTCGAGGTCGACGAGCGCGGCTTCGTCAAGGTCGACGAACTGATGCAAACCAGCGAGCCAGGCGTCTGGGCGGCGGGCGATCTCGTCGCCACGCCGGGGCTTGCTCATGTGGGCTTCGCCGAGGCGATGTTGGTCATCGACCAGGTGCTCGGCCGCCCTGTAGTTCCGGTCGACTACGGCAAGGTGCCTTGGTGCGTGTACACGTTCCCCGAGGTGGCTTTTGCCGGGTACTCGGAGGAATCGGCCCGGGAAGCCGGTTTCGAAGTTCTCACCAAGAAGGACCCGTACGCAAGCAATGCTCGCGCCACGATCGTGGGTGAAACCGAGGGCCTGGTCAAGGTGATAGCCGAAAAGTTGCCCGACGGTTCTGCCGGCCGCATCCTGGGTGTCCACATGGTCGGGCCTTGGGTAACCGAACAGCTTGGCCAGGGCTACATGGCGATCAACTGGGAGGCGACCGCAGAAGAAGTCGCCCGGTTCGTGCAACCACACCCGTCGTTGTCAGAGGTTTTCGGCGAGACAGTGCTCGCCCTGGCTGGAAGAGGTCTACACGTTGGCTGAAATCACTATGCCCCAGCTCGGTGAGACTGTTACCGAGGGCACCATCACCAAGTGGCACAAGCGGGTCGGCGACGAGGTCGTTGAAGACGAGGTCCTTTTCGAGGTCTCGACCGACAAGGTCGATTCGGAAGTGCCCTCCCCCGTCAGCGGCACGGTCGACGAGATCCTCGTCCAAGAAGGTGAGACCGTCTCAGTCGGTACCAAATTGGCCGTCATAGGCCAGGGTGGCGCCGCCGCCCCCGAGGCCGGCGCGGGCCAAGCGGGCGCGGCGACCGCGCAGGTACCAGCTGACAGCGCTGGTGCAGGCGCCGTAGAGGTGGAGGAGCCAAGTAGTGAGGCCGCGCCAGACGAGGCAGACGTCCCCGTGGGCGCCGGCCCCGAGCAAGGCACGGGCGGCCGTCGCCAAGGGGGCCAAGCCGCGCAGGCGAAGCCCCCAACCGGGGCGCCTCCCAGGCCCGGTTCTCGGCCGGCGGACCAGCGACCTCCGAGCGCGCCCGCCCAAGGCGGCCCGAGCAAGCTGCTGTCCCCGGTAGTCCGCCGCCTCATCGCCGAGCACGGGCTCGACCCGGAAGAGATAGTGGGGTCGGGCGCGGGAGGCCGGATCACCCGCGATGACGTGCTCGCGGCGATAGACGGTAAAGGCACGAACGGGGCCGAGGCGACCGTGGACGGCCCTTTCAACGACCTAAGCGAGGGCCGGCCGCGCTCGAGCCGCACGGAGGGGCCCGTTCGGGCGGCCAGCGCCGTGGCAGAGGGCCCGGTACCGGTGGCGGGCCAGGGGGACAGGGTCGTGCCCTTCACCAACATCCGCCGGCGCACCGCCGAGCACATGGTGCGGTCCAAGCACACCTCGGCCCACACCATGATTGCCGTCGAGGTCGACTACTCGGCCGTGGACAAGGTGCGGAGTGCCGAAAAGGACCGTTTCAAGGCGAACGAGGGTTTCAGCCTCACCTACCTGCCCTTTATCGCTAGGGCCGTCGTCGATGCCCTGGAGGACTGGCCCTACCTCAACTCTTCTGTTGGCGACGACGAGCTGATCGTTCATGGTGAGGTCAACCTTGGGATCGCCGTCGACCTCGACTTCGAAGGCCTCCTCGTCCCGGTCGTGCATCGCGCCGAAGAAAAACGCCTGACGGCGCTCGCTCGCGAGATCGGCGGCCTGGCCGCCCGGGCACGCTCCAAGCGGCTGACTATGGACGACATCTCCGGTGGGACGTTCACCCTGACAAACGCCGGCGGTTTTGGGACTTTCATCACGGTCCCGGTCATAAACCAGCCCCAGGTTGCGATCCTGTCGACCGATGGCGTGAAGAAGCGCCCGGTCGTGGTCGAGCTGCCCGACGGCTCTGACGGCATCGCGGTCCGCCCGGTCGGCAACCTGGTGATGTCGTGGGACCACCGCGCTGTCGACGGTGCCTACGCGGCTGCTTTCATGGCCAAGGTCCGCGACATGCTCCAGACCCGCGACTGGGCCACTGAGATTTGAGCCAGACCGCGGCTCTGGGCGGCACGATGACTGCCGCCGCGCCGGGCGAGCCTCTTGGCGCCGCTTCGCCGGCCGAGCCTCTTGGCCCCGCTGCGCCGGGAGAGCTGCTCGCCCCTGGCCGCACGCTGCGCCTGCGCTGGCTCGGCACACGGGTGGCGTACCGCGACGCCCACGTCCTGCAACGTGCGCTGTGGGCGGCCGGCGAGCCCGCTGACGACTGGCTCCTGCTGCTGGAGCACCCGCACGTCTACACAGCGGGAATCCGCGCAAGGACCGAGCACATGCTGGTCGAGCCATCCAGTGTGGGTGCGGAGTTGCTGTGGGTTGACCGGGGCGGCGACATCACCTACCACGGCCCCGGCCAGGTCGTCGGCTACCCGGTGCTTTCCGTGCCAAGCGGGCACTCGGCGACCCCGCGCTACATCCACGAGGTCGAACAACTGGTCATCGACACCTTGGCGAGCCTCGGGCTCGAGGACGCCGGGCGGCTGGAAGGCTACCCAGGCGTGTGGGCGGGCCTGCACGACCCAGGGCCTCGCAAGATTTGCGCCATTGGCGCCCGCCACAGCCGCCGGCGCACCATGCACGGTTTCGCTCTCAACGTCAGCACCGACCTGGCCATGTTCGACCACATCGTGCCCTGCGGGATCTCGGACAAGGCGGTCACTTCGCTCCAGGCCGAAGGCCTGAAAGTCGGCATCGCCGAGGTCGTCGACGCCATCTTCGCTGTAGCGGCGCAGCGCTGGGGAAATGGAAGGCCGGTCGAGCGCCAGGACGCGGCGTGGCCAGGGGCTGGCCCGGTGGCTACAGAGGCATCCACCGCACCTACATTGCCGGATGCTCCGACGCCGGCTTCGCCCGCCCAAGCTTCAGCGCCAGCTGGGGCGTCCCAACCTGTACGCCTACTCGGGCGGCTTGCCAAGGCGGGGGTCGACCCCGCCGCGAGCCTCCCCCTCAGCGCCCGCAAGCCTGCCTGGCTGCGGGCGAACGCTCACATGGGTACAGAGTTCCGGTCACTTCGCAAGACGGTGCGCGGCCTCGGCCTCGTGACCGTATGCGAGGAGGCGGGTTGCCCGAACATCTTCGAATGCTGGGCTGATGGGACCGCGACCTTCATGATCAATGGCGACCGCTGTACGCGGGCGTGCGGCTTTTGCCAGGTGAATACTGCGAAACCGCTGGCCCTCGACCCAGAGGAGCCCGAACGTGTGGCTGAGGCCGTAGCTCGCCTCGGCCTCGCTCACGCGGTCGTAACCTGCGTGGCGCGCGACGACCTCGAAGACGGCGGTGCATCGGCTTTTGCGGCGACGATCGAAGCGCTCCGCCGACGTTGCCCAGGGACTGCAGTCGAAGTCCTGATCTCAGACTGCAAGGGGGACCCGGCAGCGCTCGGGCGCATCTTCGACAAGCGCCCGGACGTGCTCAACCACAACGTCGAAACGGTGCCGCGGCTGCAGCGAGCGGTCCGCCCGTCGGCTTCGTACGCTCGCAGCCTGGCGGTCCTGGCCCGTGCTCGCGAGGCGGGGCTTACAACCAAGTCCGGGCTGATGGTCGGGCTCGGAGAGACCGAGGAAGAAGTCGTCGGTGTGCTCGCCGACCTGCAGGCGATCGGCGTACAGATTGTGACGATCGGCCAGTACCTCCGCCCATCCGCCGGCCACCTGCCAGTGGCGCGCTGGTGGTCGCCGGAGGACTTCGCCCGCATAGCAGACACGGGCCGCGCCCTTGGCATCTCGCACGTCGTCGCCTCGCCGCTGACCAGGTCGAGCTACCACGCCCGGCAGGCGGCCGAAGGTGCCGGTGCGGCAGCCGGTGCTGGTACCGGTGTAGGCGCAAGGCGGGTCGCTGACGCCTCCGGTGGTGCAGCTTGAACGTGGCGCCCTTTTCAGCGCGGTTGGCGCGCGTGCATGAGGCCATGTCCATTGTGGGCGTCGATGCCGTCCTGCTTTCGCTCGGTGCTGACCTGCCCTGGCTGAGCGGGTACTCCGCGATGCCTCTCGAGCGGCTCACCATGCTGGTTGTCCCCGCCGGGGGCCGTAGCGAGCAGGCGACCCTGGTCGTGCCGGCGCTCGAGGCGCCGCGTGTCATGCCCGTCCCGGAGGTGTTCTCTCTGCGCCCATGGGGTGAAATGGAGGATCCCGTCGAGATCGTGGCCTCTCTTGTGCGTCGCTGCACGGGGAAGGCACCCACCCTGGCGATCAGCGACCGGGCGTGGGCTACGTTCCTGTTGCAGCTCGAGAGGGCCTTGCCCGACGCGGCCTGGCGAACAGCGTCCACCGTGATGGCCCCTCTCCGGGCGATCAAGGACGAGGCCGAGGTCGAGGCGCTCGCCAAGGCCGCGGCGGCGGCCGACCGGGTCGCGGCGGCCTTGCTGACCGGCGATATCGCGCTCGTTCAGCGCAGCGAACGCGAGGTCTCGGCGGAGATAACGAGGCGCCTTCTCGACGAGGGCAACGAGAAGGTCAACTTTGCCATCGTCGCGTCAGGGCCAAATTCCGCGAGCCCGCACCACGAGGCTGGCGAGCGTCCCATCCAGCCCCGTGAACCCGTCGTGTGCGATTTCGGCGGGTCCCTCGGCGGCTATTGCTCGGACATCACGAGGACTGTTTTTACGGGCGAGCCGTCTCGAGAGCTGGCAAAACTGTACGGAGTGGTTGCCAAGGCACAAGCCGCCGGGGTGATCGCGGCACAGGTCGGTGAGCTGTGCAGCGGCGTCGACGGAGCGGCGCGCCGGGTCATCGAAGAAGCGGGTTTCGGGGAGTACTTCGTGCACCGCACGGGCCACGGCATCGGCCTCGAGGAGCATGAAGATCCCTACATGGTCGCGGGCAACTCGACGCCTGTCACTGCCGGCCACGCCTTCTCGGTCGAACCGGGCATTTATGTCCCTCACCGCTATGGGGTGCGCATCGAGGACATCGTGGTGGCGACCATGCGGGG
>DATKHZ010000293.1:0-4061 GCA_035509995.1 Acidimicrobiales bacterium
CAGGTGGATCTCCATGTCCCGCGGCGCGCCCCGGGTCCCGGCCGATCCCTGGTGGATCATGATCTTGGCGCTGGGCAGGGCGTAGCGCTTGCCCCGGGCGCCGCCGCACAGGATCATCGCCGCCGCCGACATCCCCATGCCCACGCAGATCGTCGACACCTCGCACCGCGTGTGCTGCATCACGTCGTAGATGGCCATGCCGCCGTAGGCCAGGCCGCCGGGCGAGTTGATGTACAAGAAGATGTCCTTACCGGGGTCAGTGCTGTCCAGGTAAAGGATCTCCGCTACCAGGAGGTTGGCGATCTGGTCGTCGACCTCCTGGCCGAGGAAGACGATCCGTTCGCGTAACAGCAGCGAGTAGATGTCGAAGGCCCTCTCGCCCCTTGTTGACTGGTCGAGCACCGTGGGTATTACAGACATGGAAAGTCCTCCTGGTTATACACTATCTGGTATCTCTAATACACGATACTGTTTCTAATAAAGTTCAGGTTGGGATGAGTGAACGTCGGCACGAACCGGTATTCCCGGGGTTCAGGGAGATGGCTCGGGAGCGGAGGTCGTTGGCCGCCGCGCTGTCGGCGAGGCGCCTCGAACTGGGCCTTTCACAGACCGAGGTGGCCGCGCGAATGGGCACGTCCCAATCTGCGGTCGCAAGGTTGGAATCAGGAGACGCAGACCTTCGGCTTTCTACGCTGGAACGCTATGCAGCTGCGCTCGGCCAACGCCTCGACTGGAAGCTCTCACTTAGGCCCCTGGAGGACTGAGAGATGCCTGCGCCACGGGAGGGACACGGACAACACTGGGAGCACGGCCAGCAGTGGGAGCACGGCCAGCAGTGGGAACACGGCGAGCAAGATGAGCGACCGTACCTAGGAGCACAGCCGCTGGACGCCCAGCTCCTGGACAGGCGCGTGGTCAGGCTCTGGGGGCCGCTCGACGATGCGACCGTCGCGAAGGCGTGTGCCGAAATGATGGCGCTCGATGCCACCGGCGACGAAGCGGTGCAGCTTTACGTCGGCTCCACTGGCGGGCCGGTGCACTCCGCGATGTCCCTCATCGACACGATGGACCTGCTCGGCGTCCCGGTGCACGTGACTTGCCTGGGCCGCGCGGAAGGTGCTGCGGTGGGCGTGGTCGCGGCCGGCGGGCGCAGGGTTGCCGCCCCACATGCCCAGTTCCACCTGACCGAGCCAGAGGTATCGGTGAGCGGGAACGCCAGCCAACTGGCAGCTTGGGCCGAGCATCACCGGGTCGAGCTCGAACGCTTCGTGGAGCGCCTCGCGCGAGCAACGGGGCGACCGGCGGAGCACCTGGAGGCAGACCTGTCGCTAAGCCGCTGGCTCGACGCCGAGGAGGCGCTTCGCTATGGGCTGGTGGACGAGATCTGGGGCCCGGCGCGCGGCCCAGGCTCCCGCTCGAACGAGCCACCAAAGGCCGGGCCCAACCGCCCGTTCGGCTTCGGCCCCGCTCGACCTTGACCTCCGGATCGCGCGTGGGCGTCCTCATAGACTGACCCAGTGGCCCCACCGTCGGATCAACCAGCAGGATTGGCCGAGCCACCCCCTCGAGTGCTGGTCGTGCCGGAAGGCCAGACCTTCGCGGTCGACGCCGTTCGCCAGGGCGGCGGCGAACTCGCAAAGGACGGGGAGGCGGTCGATGCCCTGGTCTGGGCAAGTTTCAACCTCAAAGGCCTGCGTGAGACCATTGTCGACCACCCCGGCATACGTTGGGTGCAGCTGCCTGTAGCTGGGATCGAACACGTTGTCGAAACGGGCATCTTTTCCGCGCCAAGCTCGGACGGCGTCGTCTGGACCTGCGCCAAGGGCACCTATGCCCAGCAGGTTGCCGAGCTGGCCCTTGGTTTCGCGATAGCGGGCCTCCGCCAGCTCCCCGAGCGGGCGCGGGCCAAGTCGTGGGGTGGGCACGCAGGTATCTCCCTCTACGACCAGCCCGTGACGGTTCTCGGCGGGGGAGGGATAACCGAAGAGCTGTTGCGGCTCCTCACCCCGTTCAGGGTGCACGCGACCGTGGTCCGCAAGACATCGCGCCCAGTCGCGGGCGCCGAGCGGACGGTTGGGCCAGGGGAGCTGCACTCGGTTCTGCCCGGAGCACTGGTGGTATTCCTCGCGCTCGCGCTGACTCCCGAGACAGAGCGCATCATCTCGGAGAACGAGCTCGCCCTGATGGGACCGGCCACCTGGCTGGTCAATGTGGCCCGAGGCCGCCACGTCGACACCGATGTGCTCGTCAGGTACCTGACGGAGCGCCGGATCGGGGGTGCCGCGCTCGATGTCACCGACCCTGAGCCGTTGCCCGACGGCCACCCTCTCTGGTCGTTGCCCAATTGCCTCATCACCCCCCACGTTGCCAACACAGAGAAGACGGCGCCGCCGTTCCTGGCCGCTCGGATTACGGAAAACGTCGAACGTTTCGCCGCCGGTATGCCCCTGGTCGGCACGGTCGACACTGCGGCGGGATATTGACCGAGCTCCGGGTCTCGGCGCTCCGCCTCGGCCAACTGGTAGCCGAGGGCGGTGAGGGCCGGGTCTTCGAGGTCCTCGCGGGCCCGCCCGAGCTCGCCCCGAGGTCCGTTTACAAGCAGCTGCGCTGCCCCCGGCCCGTTGCCGAGCTCACTTCGCTCGTAGCTTTCCCCTCCCTGCTTGCCTCTCGGGGCGCGCCGTTAGCTGCCAGGGCGCTGTCGTCTTCGGCATGGCCTTTGTCGAGCGTCGTGGGCGACGACCCTTCGGTGGCTCTCGGTACCGTGATGCCGCGCGCACCGGCCGAGTTCTGGCTCCGCCACCGAGACGGGACGAAGCGGCTGACAACGCTCAGCTACCTGGCAACCGACCCCGAGCGGATCGCGGTTGCTTACGGAGTGCTGATGCCACCGCCCGGTGCCGCAGAGCGCGTCGCCCTCGTTTACGCGTTGGCCCGCCTCCTCGAGGCCTGGCAGAACGAGCCGCCCCTGCCCCGGGTAGTGCACGGCGACCTGTCGGCCAAGAACGTGCTCTGGTCGCTGCAACCCGCGCCGGCTGTGTACGTCCTCGACTGCGATGGCGCGTCGGTGCGGTGCGGGCCCGATGAGATAGGCGACGAGGTGCCTGGGAGCGGGGACAGGCGCCCGCGTGCCACCACGCCCAACTGGGACGACCCGTCTCTACCGCGCGGTGCCCCCCCTACCCGGACCTCCGACCGTTACATGCTCGGTATCACCTTCCTGAGGGTGGTGGGCGCGGCCCACTTCCCCATCCAAGGGCCGCAACGGTCCGCGCAACACGTGAACGTGGATCTCGAGCTCCCTCGTTCTTGGCGGAAAGTGCCAGATTTGCCAGTGTTGTGGGAGCTCTGCGAGCGGTCTCTGTCGCTCACCGATGTTGAGGGCCGCCCGAGCCCGGGCGAGTGGGCGACCGAACTGGAACACGTCCTCGAAGTGCTGTCTGCCCCGGCGCTGGGCGCAGCCGCCCGTGAGGCGCAGGGCGACCTACGTCCAGCTAGCGCCGCCGCCCCTAGTGTCAAGGGCAAGGAGGCCAAGCCGCTACCGGCGACAATGGTCCCTGACGTCAGCGTCCGCCCCGTGCTCCGTCGCCGGCCACCCTCCACCTGGCAGCTGGTCAGTGCCTCCAGCCCGCACCTCGGAGGTGGTGGCGACCCCCTCGCCGGGGGCGGCGTTGCCGCGGGTGGGAGCTGGTGGGCCGGGCGGGGTGCCGCGACGGGCGCGCCCCTCACGACACGCCAGATGATGCGCTGGTTGTTGGCTACCTGGGGAGGGGCGCACCGGCTGGCAGTGGGCTGGGCCCGCTCTCCTGGCCGCCGCGGATATGGCTTGCGCCGCCTTGCCGGGGTCATCGTGGTCGACTTCGCAGCCGCTTGCGTCGTGTTTTTCATCTTCGCGATGCTCGTCAGCCCCTGGATCGGTCTCTAGAGGCGGTCCTAGGCGGCTGAGCAGCCCATATTGTCTTCAGTCGGGGCCTCCGGTAGCGTCGGACTGGCCATGGCGAGCCAATACCTCGGCACCGAAGAACGCTACGCCGTCTTCCCCTTCTACCTCTGCCTGGACGTCT
>DATKHZ010000294.1:0-14008 GCA_035509995.1 Acidimicrobiales bacterium
CCAGTCCCCCGAACGTGGCGTCCGGGTCACGGCTACGATAACCCCGGCCAAGGGCGCAGATAGCGAGAATGTGTCGGCCTCGGTGGACCTTTCTCAGGGGCAGGCTTACGCAGTAACCCTGACGGGCCTGCACCTCGCCCCTTCGGCACGCACGTTGCTGACCGTCAAGGCCGCCGAACCTGCGGGCGAACCAGGCACCGTTTCCAGGTCGGTCGACGTTGAGGTGCCGGGACCGAGTTTCACGGCCACTTCGACGGCGACAACCCTCGGCACGATCGCCACGACTACAACCGAAACGGTCCCGCCGACCACTGAGGCGCCCCCGGCGACGACCACTACTGTCACGCCGCCCACCGCGGTTACCACGACTTCGACCGGCCGGGTCAGCACAACATTGCCGCCCACCACGAGCCCTACAACGGGGTGACCACCGCCTGGGTGCTCCGCGGGGGTGCAAGCTTCGGCGCAGCCCAAGTGGGCATGGCACAGGCGCTCATCGAGGCCGGGCATCACCCGGACTTGCTTTACGGGACTTCGTCTGGAGCGCTCAACGCCGCCTGGTTGGCCGCAGACCCGACGCTTGAAGGCCTGGAAGGCCTCGCCCGACTGTGGATAGCCGTGCGGCGCCGGGACGTGTTCCCGCTCCGGCCCTGGTCCGCCCTTTGTGGCTTCGTCGGTTGGCGGGATTGCATCGTGAGCGCAGATGGCTTGGCGAGCTGGCTCCGCACCACTGCGCCGCTGCAGCGCTTGGAGGACGGGGTGCTCCCTCTGGCGGTGGTGGCTACGGACCTGGAGAAAGGAGATGAGGTGCTGCTCGAGAGCGGGCCAGCGGTCCCTGCCCTGTTGGCATCCTCCGCGATGCCCGGCATCTTCCCCCCGGTCCGCATCGGAGAGCGTTGGCTGGTCGACGGGAGCGTCGCCTCCGACAGCCCTATCGGGGCCGCCGTCGAGGCCGGGGCAAGCCGGGTCTGGTTGCTCCCGAGCGCCCCGACAGTGCCCATGCCCCGTCCGAGAGGGGCGCTCGACGTCGTGCTGCGATCGACTTCGATCATCCTCGCCCGGCAGGCAGCGGGTGTCGCTTCAAGCTGGGCCAGCCATTGCGAGCTGTTCGTGGTGCCCGCGCCGCTGGTACCGGGGGTCTCACCGTTCAGTTTCACCAAGAGCCGGGAGCTCATTGGGTCGGCCTACCGCCTTACCCGGCAATGGCTGGAGAAGGCACGCCCTGAGCAGGAGATGTAACACGCCCTGAGCTGGAGTTGTAACTTTATGTAGTGACAGCTGGCAACGAGAACCCTCATCGCTTTGTGGGGTAAGAGGATGATCAATGGCTAAAGCTCGGCCACGCAGGTCATCGGGGGCCCCGGCGGACGGGGCTTCCGGCAGGACAGCCAACAGAAGGGGCAAAGCCCAGACGAACGATGCCCCGGCAAACGCGATAGAGAGCCCAGAACTGTTGGACCGCGACGAAAACGTCGCTTACCAGCCACAAGGTAGCCGGGACCAGGAGCCGGAGCCCGACCTCGGCGAGCATGGCTATGCCCAACCCGGTGTCGCCGGGATCCCTTCACAGTGGCCATCTGTGGGCGCGGCCGGCTGGGACGGCAACGGCACGGGCGGGTGGGACGCGGCAACCGATTGGGGCCCCGACGGCCCGGGTGAGGCCTGGGAGGAACAGGACGGTTGGGATGGTGGCCTGGAAGCCTGGGAGCCAGACGGGGGAGCAGACGAGGCAGAAAGATGGGCCGAACCCGACTGGTCCGAGCCCGGGTACGAGCGAGGCTATGCGGCCCCCTATCTGCGGTCACGCGGCGAAGCGGTGGCCGCCTACCAGGACTACGGGACCCTCGAGCGCGACACGGGATGGACCAGAGACGTACGACGCCGCCCCCGACCCCAACAGAGCCGAGGGACCGGGCCCTGGCCGGAGCTCGTAATGATCACCGCAGTTGCGGTGATCATCGCAGCCGTGATCCTTGCGGTAACGAGTGCCGACCGGAGCACAACAACTGGGCCCCAGGCTGCCCCCCCAACCTTGCCGGCAGTTACGGCGCAGCGAACGCACTCTTCCGCCCCAGCCACGGGGAAATACTCGAAGAGCACTTCCCCCCCTAGTACTTCAAATGTCACCCGGCACAGGTCGACCCCCACTACGTCGAAGGCGGCGAAGGCGAAAGCCGCCATCCCTGGGGCCAAGAACCTGGCCATCAGGCCAGGGGTACCGCAATCGCTCGTCAAATCCTGGCTTGCGACCAACCCAGGGGGAGTCGACCTCAGGCCAAAAGATGTGGCGGGCACGGTCGTCGGCGAGCTCTATTATGCCGAGCAGCCGGCTTCAGCTACGTACTGGGCGACCGTGGTATTCAAGCCCTCCGCCAGGTTGCTAACGACTGCTTCGACGGCGGCCGGGGAGACAAAGCTTGCCCAATTCCAAAACAGTGTCTACGTGTTCTCCTGGAAGGCCGGGCCGGTGTGGACGCTTCTTGGTGAGGTGAGCGCGGGTAGCTGTCCCGACAGCTGGGTCCCCAGGAGCGTCCTAAAGGTGTGGGGCCTCTGTGGTTTGTAAGTCTGCGCCCTGTCCCGGCACCGGCCGGGAACGATAACCTAGAGCCTGGTTAGTCACGCCCCGCGCTCGTAGCTCAACGGATTAGAGCATCTGACTACGGATCAGAAGGTTGGGAGTTCGAATCTCTTCGAGCGCACTGAACAGCACTTTTACGGATGTGGGCATGAGTACGGCGGTCTCAAAGGTCCTCATCCGGCTCACCGAGGGGGAGTGCGAGCCCGACCCCCAAATGTCAGGATTGCGGTCGTGCACGGCGAGCAAGATGTCTGCGACGGAGGAACCCTGCCCCGTGCTACGGCGTTCTCTGGTTCGGTGGTCTGGCAACGACGGCTTGTTTTGGTGATCACGGCAGTAGTGGCGCTTCATAGGGTGCGGAGTGCATCTTAACGAGGCGGATTGACCAGCCAACGCACTGCTATCAAATTAGATAGGTAACGATCTGATCAGATAGGGGACTATATGATGTGATCGTGGACCTGAGCGACCCGACCCGGGCGTTGACCCCGACCCTCGACGGCCCTGTGCTTTCTGTGCTGGCGAAGGCCGGACATCCGCTCACCGTGGGAGAGATAGCCCAGCAGGCAGCGCGTGGCTCCGAGATCGGGATCCGGCGTAGCGTCGCCCGCCTAGTGGAGCAGGGCCTCGTCACGGCGACCCAAATGGGCAGGAACCTGGTGCACGAGCTAAACCGCGACCACGTCGCAGCCCCCGCCGCCGCACTTTTGGCAGACCTCCGCCTCGAGCTATGGAAGCGACTGAGGGATACGTTGTCCGGATGGGCCGAGAAACCCGTGCACGCCGCTGTCTTCGGCTCAGCCGCTCGCGCTGATGGTGGCCCGGACAGTGACATCGACCTCTTGCTTGTCCACCAGCCTTTCCCGGGCGACGAAACGCCCCAGGTGGCCACCCCGGGGTGGGTCACGTTCCTCGGAGCACTGGCGGCAGCGGTGACAGGCACCTCTGCCTCTTACTCCTTTCCGGTCGCCGACACAAAGGCCTGGCACGCTTCCGTTGATGCCCTCCATCGAAGCGTGCAGCGTTGGACGGGGAACCCCCTTCACGCGGTCGAACTGTCGACCTGGCAGTGGTTCAAACTGCCCACCAGCGACCCGGCGTTGTACGACGACATACGCCGCCACGGCATAGCAGTTGCGGGGGCGCCAATCCTGCTGATGGTCCCGGCCCGTGCCTAGAGCAGCCCGCTCATCAAGGGGAGGGCCGACGGAGGCGGCCGGCCGTCTCAACATGGCCCGCGCCTACCTCGAAACGGCCGAGCTCGTGGCGAACGAGCGCAGACAAGGTTTCTCCAATGTCACCGCCGGCCTCGCCGTCCTGGCCGGCATCGCGGCGTCCGACGCCATTTGCTGTGTGCGTCTCGGTCGCTACCACCGTGGGGACGACCATAGGCGTGCCACTGAGCTCCTAGAAACTGCAACGCCAGACGGCCGAGACCTCGCTGTCCGCCTCGAGCGCCTCCTGGGGCTTAAGGACACTGCCCACTACGGGGCGGCTCTCGTCGCTCAGCCCAGCGCCAACCTCGCCATTCGCTGGGCACGACAGCTCGTGAGTCGAGCACAGGAGGAGGTCGAACGATAGGTGCGGCGACAGGTCAGTGCGTCTGCGCTTCGCGACCGGTTGACCGGCATAAGTCCGTTCAGTGCGCGACGGCCTGAGCAGAAGTACGTCGTTCTGGGCTGGTTTTCGGGGTGCGCGTTCTGGACCGCGCCGTTCTTCAAGAGACATCTACGCTTTGCCCCCGAACCGTCGATCTGCGCTCCTCGGCGGCCTCGGTCGCGTCGGCCGTAGCGTGTACCAGATCAGTTGGTCTGAGCGCGTTAAGACCCACATCTTGGCGGCCGACCGCCCGGATCGAACCGGCCTCATGCGTGCACGAGGGTTTGCGAGAGCAACTTGAGCGCGACCTGCAGCGCTCCCTTCGAGGGCCCACCGGCGTCGAGCATGATCCCGCCGAGCTTGCGGAGGTTCTCGATGGAAAGACCGCCGGCCAACACAATCAGAGTCGCAGATGTTCACTCCGGTTTCTGCCTTGCGTACGCTGACTTGTCAGCGACGTAGGAGGTCGGCGACTGCGGTGAGCGGGTCGAGTTGGGAAGCGTCCGCGACGCCGGCGCGGTACTCGCCCTGCTCGCGCAGCGCAGGGGTGAGGGTGCGCTCGTAGCGGACACGTTCGGCGTGCAGCATCCTGAAGCCGATCTGCTGCTCGATCTGCTCGGCGAGTGTCCACAGCCGGCCCGCTGTGGACGCGTCGTCGCTCTGTGCCGCCACGCAGGCGAGGCCGGCGAGGCAGTAGGCCTGCAGCCGTACGTCGTCCTCCTCTGGAGCGAGTGCGAGTGCCTCGTGGTAGTAGCGCTCCGCGGATGGCAGGTCCCCTTTGTCGAGGTAGAGGTCACCGAGACTGTGGAGCAGGGCGGAGACACTGCCGAGACCGTGCTCGCGCCGGCTCTCGATGGAACGTTGATACAGCTCGGCTGATCGCTCGAACTCGCCGGTGTCTCGGAGTCCCTCGGCGAGATAGAAGACCGCACGGGCGATCCCGCCTGCGTCGTCGAGTCGCTCGTAGATCTCCAGTGCCTGTTCTGACCATCTGAGGGTCTCCGCGGGCGAGCCGGCGACAAACTCAACGCCACCGAGGCGCAAGAGCACGTCTGCCTCCTTGCGCTCGTCCCCGACTTCTTGATAGAGCGTCAGCGCCTCGGTCAGTGCAGTCCGCGCCGGGGCGGGTGTGTCGGTGTAAACGAGGGTGATGCCGAGGCCGGCGAGCACGTCGGCTCGCTGGCTGGGTGAGAACACGCTCGGATCCGCCAGCGCGCGCTCGTACCAGCGCCTGAGCTCGCCGTTACGGCCGGCTCCCAACCAGGTGTAGAACACTGAGTCCGCGAGCGGCAAGCCCGCCGCGACGTCGTGCTGGAGCGCCCAAGCGAGAGCGAGGCTGACATTGCCAGCGTCCTGCCGCAGGCGGGTCAGAGCGTCCGCCCGCCCCACACCTTGGTGGCCGGCGGCGATGCCAAGCGCGAAGTACCAGCGGGCGTGCCGACCCCGGACGTCGTCCTGGTCTTCGCTCGCGTCGAGTTGCTCGAGCGCATATTCGCGGGTTGTCTCCAAGAGGAAGAAGCGGCCGCTATCACCCTCGCGGAGCAGGCTCTTATCGACGAGCGACTGCAAGTCGTCAAGCTTCGCGTCACAGATCCGTTCGGCGGCCTCGAGCTCAAAACTGCCGACGAATACCCCCAGCCTGGCGAACAAACGCTGCTCGGGCTCGCTCAACAGGTCATAGCTCCAGGCGATCGTGGCGCGCATCGTCGCCTGACGGGCGGGAAGGTCGCGCCCGCCGCCCGCCAGCAGCGGCAGACGCTGCTGCAGCCTGGTCAGGAGTTGGCCCTCGGAGAGAACTTTGACGCGCGTCGCGGCGAGCTCGAGCGCCAGCGGCAGACGATCGAGGCGAGCACAGATCGCATCGACGGCCGCGCCCGGCTCAAAGCCCGGTTTGACCTGTCGCGCGCGGGCGGTGAACAACTCGACAGCGCCCGCATGTGATAGAGGCGGAACGGGGTACTCTTGTTCACCCGAGATCGCAAGCCTCTCGCGGCTGGTGGCGATCGCCGCACACCCGGGCGCAGACGCGAGCAACTCGCCGACCAAAGGAGCGGCATCGATCACCTGCTCCAGGTTGTCAAGGACCAGCATCAGCGACCGATGGCCTAGATAACTCGCGAGATCCTCACCCGCACCCACCGCATTTGCGATCGTCGGCACCACGACCGCTGGGTCGGTAGCAACCGCCAGAGGTACCCACCACACCCCCTCGGCATAACGGTCCGCGAGCTCCGCCGCGAGCGCGAGCGCCAGCCGCGTCTTCCCTGTACCCCCCGTCCCGGTCAACGTCACGAGGCGGTGACTGTGGGCCAGCTCGAGCAGCTCCGCGAGTTCTTGCTCACGACCGAGCAGTGGAGTTGCCTGCACCGGCAGATGAACATGGCGCAGCGTCCGCAGCGGCGGGAACGTCGCGTCACCCAGCTGAAACAGGCGCTCCGGGGCGGCCAGGTCCTTGAGCCGGTGCTCCCCGAGGTCCTGCAGCGCGACGTCCGCAAGCGCCCGGGTCTGCGCCGAGACGACGACCTGCCCGCCGTGCGCAGCCGAGGAGATCCGCGCCGCCTTGTGCACGGCCATCCCGAAATAGTCGCCTCCGACGAGAAGGACCTCACCCGAATGGACCCCCATGCGAACGCGCAACGGCCCATCCGCGAGCGCCGACTGCATCTCCCCTGCAGCCGCCAGACCTTCACCTGCGCTCTGGAACACGAAGAAGAACGCATCGCCCTCCGTCCCCATCTCCACCCCGCCGTGGGCATCCGCGACAAAACGAAGCCGTTCACGATGCGCCATCAATACGCTGGCGTACCGCTCGGGACCGAGCTCGTCCAACAAGCGCGTCGACCCCTCCACGTCGGTGAACAGCATCGTGACCGTGCCACTCGGAAGATGTCGCGCCCCCGACTCCACGACCCAGACGCTATCCCACCCCCGCCCGCAGGCTCAGCGCCGATCCTCTCACGCCAGTCAACCCAGGGGACCAGCACTCCCCCGCCGCGTGAGCCCCGGCCACCGCGGCTGGGTAGTGCTTGTTCACGTCGGGCTCGGTCATTGGTCCTCTGTTCGCGCCGCCTCGTTCCATTCCTATTCCATTCGCGGGAGAAGTGTCCATCGGCGCATAGTGTTCCATCTTGCGCTCAGGCGGGTGACTCCAGGCCGTGAACTCCCTGCGCCCGAGTCGGCGATCTGCGCCCAGGACGCTCGGGTGATGTCACGGGAGGCCACCACAATCCGTGGCCGCTTGCCGGAGGTTCCTGCTGGCCGCCAGCGCAGTTTTCGATAGCCGCCGACAACCAGGCATCGATGCGAGCTGGTTACAGGACCACAGTGATTGGGCGGCGTGATGGTTGACCGGCTTGACGACCGCGACCTCAGGGAACCCGCGATGAGCCACGCCGTTATTGACCTAGCCCCATAAGTTGGGCCGTAGAGGGCTCTAGGACGTCGAACGGACAGCATCTGACTATTGCGAGTTCGGTTGGCACGACCAGTGGGCTGAACTGCGCATATTTCGTTTAGTACGTCGCTATAAGCGTGATTACTACGGATCAGAAGGTTGGGAGTTCGAATCTCTTCGAGCGCACTCCACAAGGCGGGTCAGGTCAGGCGGGTTGCGGGTGTCGACAGGGTGCCACTGAGCCCGGAAGCTCAGATCTCCACGAGCTTGATTGATGGGTCGAGGGCTCGAAGGTCGTCGGCATCGGAAGTAATGATCGGTTGCCGCACTCGTCTGGCGCATATCACGACGTGAGCATCGACAATGTCTGTCGTACCGCTAGCTGCAAGCAGACGACCGACGTTCGTGGCATCGACTCGGTCGAGCACAACCACGTCCGTGTTGGGTTGGCGGACCAGTCGAGAAAGTCGGGCCTGCCGCTCGGGCTGGCGTATTGCCTGCGCAAGCGCCGTCGCAGGGACGGTCACCCGGGCGCCGGTCTCTTGCACTCGGGCGAGCAGCACCAACATTCGACGGTCATTACGGTCGACTGCGATTAGGCCGCCGGCGTCGAGGGTCATCCCAGCCACTAGGCGGCAGAACTCCCCGGATGGTTGGTAACACCAAGGACGTTATCCGCCCAACTTCGTTCCTCGCGAGACAGTTCTCCCCCGCCGTCGCGCAGAGCGTCGGCAAGCATCGCGCCCCACCCGGCGACGTCGTCGAGGGAAACGCCCACCGCGTGCTGAACGAAGCCCGAGACACTTGACGCAGCTCCTTGGATCACAAGAGCGCGTATGCGCGCGAGTTGGCTCTCATCGAGCGTAACCGTAACCTTCCGGGTCGCCATACCAACTACCATACCGCGAAACGGAGCCGACCCGTGCCGGCTTGGCTGAGATGGGCCTCTGCCAAGCAAGAGTGACGCCGAGCCCCGGCCCGGCAAGATTTCGGGAAGACGGCTCTCCGAATATGACCAGTACCGGCGGTCAGGCGCCGGCCCAACAAAAAGGAGAGCCCAGATGAACGCCAAGAAGCTCAGCACTGCGATCGCCGCCACCGTGCTCGTCACGTGCATCCCGGTCACAACCATCTACGCGGGGGCGGCACTGGCGTCCGGCCAGCGCCCCGACCGGCCCGCGGCCGCGGCGAGGCCCGCGACCACAGCCTCGTCGAGCGGCCCCAACGCGTGGGCGTCCCGCTCGAGCAACCTGCCCTTCGGCGGTGCCGCCCTAAGCTTTGGCGGCATCGTCTACGGCGCCCCGCACCCGGTAAAGACCACCCACAGCGCCCCCAACGCCTGGGCGTCCCGCTCGAGCAACCTGCCCTTTGGTGGCGCGGCCCTTTACGTTTGAATATGAAAGCCGAACTGGCCGACAATGAAAAGATGGTGGGAGTGGCCGCCTCGCTGACCGACGAACCTGGCAGCACTCCCGCCGTCGAGGCCCACTTGCTCGGGCGCTTTGTCATCACGGCGGGGGGACGGAGCACGGGGACCTGGCCGCGCCCTACGGCTCGACGGCTGTGCCAGCTGGTGCTCACGAGCCCCCGGCGCCGGCTCAGCCGGGACGCCGCCTGCGAAGCCCTCTTCCCGGCGCTGTCACCCGAGGCGGCGGTTGGTGCGCTCTACAAGGCGCTCTCGCTGGCCCGCTCGGTGCTCAGCGAGCTCGGCCCCACTAGTACCCGTTTGCTCTGCGCTGACCGCGGTCAGATCTGGGCGGACCCAGACCTGGACCTGGAGGTGGACCTCGACGTCCACGAACAGGCGTTGCGAAATGCTCTGAAGGTTCCGCCCGGCCCCGGGCGTGACGTGGCGCTGGAGGAGGCGCTGTCGACTGGGGGCACGCCCCTGGCCGACGAGGCGGAGGCGGACTGGGCTGTGCGCGTGCGCGAACGGGTCGAGTACCTCCGCCAGGAGGCACGCCTCGAGCTTGCCCGTGACCGCGCTCGCGGCATCGGTCGCGCCCGTCCCGAGCAAGTACTCGAGGCCTGGCAGAACTGCTTCGAGGCGGACCCGGCTGATGAGGAAGCCGCCTCGGCGCTCATGCGGCTGCACACGGCCCAGAACCGCCGCCCGCTCGCTCTCGCGGTCTACGAGCGCTGCCGTTCCGGGCTCGCCAGCCTCGGGCTGAAGACCTCGCCCTCACTTGACGAGCTGCGAGCGAGCGTCGAAGGCGGCGGCCGATCGGCCGGGCTGGCGCCGCTCGAGCCAGACCTTGCCGCTCGGCACCTCGGGGACCGCCGCTTGGTTAGCGCTGTCTTTGTCGAGCTCTCGGCGCCCAGTCTCGGCGCCGGCACCGACCCCGAGGACTTACGTGAGCTGGTCGGCGTCGCGCTCGCCGAAGTGATCAGCGAGGTGGAGTCATTCGGCGGCACAGTGGCGTCTGTCTCGGGGTTCGGCATGTCGGCTTTCTTCGGCGCGCCACAGTCGCATGAGGACGACCCCGAGCGTGCTGTGCGCTCGGCACTACGCATGATCGATGCCCTTGGCCGGGTCCCCCCCGGCTTAGGCGTGACCCACGGTCGGCCCCCGGAGGCCGCGTTCTCAGCCCGGGTAGGGGTCGAGACCGGCCCGGCTGTTGTTGGCCCTGTCGGCGCCACGATGGGTTACGGCGCGTTAGGCGCGGTGGTCGGTGACGCCGCAGCACTCCAGTCAGTCGCCAAGCTCGGGTCGGTGCTCGTCGGCTCAGCCACACGAGCAGCAACCGAAGGGATATTCGAGTGGGGCCCGAGCGAAGAGGTCAGGGGCACGTCGAGGCCGAAGGCGCTGAATGCGACCTACGTCGTCGGGCCGCGGGCGCGCCCTATGGCCGAAGCCGGACGGCGCCGCATGGCAGAGAACGCCCCCCTTGCGGGCCGAGGTGCAGAGCTGCAGGTGCTCACCGAGGCCGTGCGGGCGACGTTCTCGGGCAAGGGCGGGGCGGTCGTCGTCGTCGGTGAACCGGGGCTTGGCAAGACGCGCCTTGTGAGCGAGTGCCGCAAGTACTTCATGGGCTGGGTCGGGGCGGCGTCAGGGAGGCTACCGCTCTGGCTGGAGGGCCGCTGCGCCTCCTACGCCTCCTCGACGCCCTACGGCGCCTACCAGCAGCTCCTGTGCAGGTTCATCGGGGCACCGCTCGAGGCGGGCGAAGCGGTGCTGCGGGCGGCTCTCGAGGCAGCGGTGCACGCCATTTTCGGCAAGAGCGACGATGAAGTCCTCCCGGTACTGGCGCGCATGATGGGGTTGCCGGCTGGTGCCGGCGGCGGGCAAGTCGCGCTGATGCGCCCCGCGGAGCTACAGCACGCTACGTTCTCGGCGGTGCGCTCTGTGCTTGCGCGCCTCCTCGAGCGCGGCCCGACGGTGCTCGCCTTAGAGGACCTGCACTGGTCCGATCCGACATCACTGCGCCTGACTGCCGAACTCGGGAAGCTTGCCGCAGCCGGCCCGCTCCTCCTCCTCGCCACCCGCCGGCCCGAGCCCGACCCCGGGACATCCGAACTACAAACGGAGCTTGCCACCGGCTCATCGTGCCACCTCGAGGTGCTGGCGCTAGCCCCGATTGCAAAGCCCGCTGAACAGGCTCTGGTCCGTTCGCTGCTCGGTGGGGACGTCGAAGGCACGGTCCTTGAGGTCGTCTGCCAGGGGGTGGACGGCAACCCGTTGTTCCTGGAGGAGCGGCTCGCGTCGCTGCTCGATTCGGGCGCCCTCGCCCGCGACGGTACCGGCTGGCACGTCAGCCAAGGCAATGCCATGCCGGTGCCCGAGGCACTTGAGCGGCTCATCCGCTCTCGTTGCGACCGGCTCAGCCCGGCGGCGCGGGAAGCGATCGTCGCGGCTTCGGTGCTCGGCCAGGAGGCCGAGCGCTCGGCGCTGGGGGCGGTGAGCGAGCTCGGCGCCGAGCTGGACGACGCCCTCTCCGAGCTCGTCTCGGCAGGCCTGTTGACCGAGGCCCGCAGAGAGCCCGAGCCCCTCTACCGTTTCCGCCACGCCTTGATCCAAGAGGCGACCTACAACGGCCTCTTGCGCACTCAGCGCCGCCAGCTGCACGCACGCGCCGCCTGGGAACTGGAGGCGAGAGCCACCGACCGCCTCGAAGAGGTGGCAGCGGTCCTCGGAGGCCACTTCGCCGCCGCCGGCGAAGCCGACCGCGCCGTGTTCTACCTCGAGATGGCCGCTGACCACGCGGCCCGGGTCTTCGCCAACGAAGAGGCCATCGCTTCGTGCCGCCAGGCGCTCGCCGTCATGCACAGGGAGGCTGGCCCCAGCAGTCCCGGTCAGCCGGCCGTGGCTGACGATCGGACGGCCACAGCGGTGGACCTGAGCGAGAAGCTCGCTTCGCTGCTCACGGTGGTTGACCGGTTCGGTGAAGCGCGCGCGGCGGCCCTCGACGGGCTGGCCAGGGTGTACCCCGGGGAGGCCCTGCGAGCCGCACGGCTGCAGTACGTGCTGGCCAATATCGAGTTCCAAGACCACAACTTCGACGCCGCACTGGCCGCCTGCGATGCCATCGACGAGCTGATAGGGCCCTGTGGGGTGGACGATGACCGCGAGCGCGTGGACCTTTGGGTGCACATGCAGACCGCCTTCGAGTTCTCAGTGCACTTTTGCCGTGACGAGCTGGAGCGTGCCGCCGAGGTCATCGAGAGCGTCCGCCCGCTGGTAGAGGAGGTTTGCAGCCCAGAGGTTGTCGCCTGCTTCCACTTAGCGCAATCCCGGCAGCACGTGCGTGCGCGCCGCTACCGGGTTGACGCGCAGGTCCTCGAAGAACACCGGCGGTCAGTCGCCGTGACCCGGGCGCTGGGACCGGGCACGACAACGGAGCCCAACGAGAGCCAGCGGTGCTTAGCACTGAGCAACCTCGGCACGGCGCTGACCTGGCATGGAGATCTCGTTGAGGCTCAGGAGGTGCACGAACAGGCGCTGGCAAGCGCGCTGCGGCTGGGCTCGCCGGGAGCCCGGGGGCGGGTGCTGGTCGACCTGGCCATCAACGCGTTGCGCCGCGGTGACGTCGAAGTCGTGCGGGAACTCGCGTCGCAGGCGGAAGAGGCTGCCTCGGCCGCGGGGGTCCTGTACCACACGGCGGCCGCTGTGGCGCTGCAGGCCTGGGTCGCCTGGCGGGACCAGCGGGTAGGACAGGCGCTTGCGCTCAGTGCCCAAGCGCTCGAGTTATGGGAGTCGCAGCCAGAGTCCTACCCCTTCCATTGCCTGGCGCTTTGGCCGCTCGCCGGCGCGCACCTCGACGCTGGGCAGGTGGAAGGGGCGGTAGGCGCGGCCCGTCAGCTGCTCGAGCCGTCGCAGCTACGGTTGCCCGACGAGCTCGAGGCCGCCGTGCAGGCGGCCTGTGAGGCCTGGGACCGTGCGGGCCACCAGCTCGCGGGCCGGCTGCTCGGCGACGCAGTGAAGCTCGCTCGAAAGCTCGGGTATGCGTGAGGCAGGGACAGGGCTGAATACTGTCACTCCCCAGACGGTGCCACCGCGTCGCCGGTACCCGCCCACTCCACACCATCTGACTGTCCCGTTTTCGCTGTTGATGACGCCCGAATACCCCGCCCAGTACAGCGTTCAAGCCCAAGTAGCTACAGGAACGAGGGATGGTGGATAATTGTGTGCCAGGCATGCGGGCGCGCCCGCTCCACGCACCCGCTTCTGCCTTGGTCGCCCTTTGCTGCAACACCAAAAGGAAGGGGAGTTGAACGATATGACACCAGATCTCGACGACTATGACGGCGTCGTCGCTGCCGTGCAGGCCTACATAGACGGATGGAACGAGCACGACCCCAAGAAGTTCAAGAGAGCCTTTCATGAGGACGCTTGGATTTTCTTTATTGACGAAGCGGGCGCCTTGCACAATGGGCTGCTCGACGACCAGACATTCGAAGACTGGGCGAAACACGAGAGCCCCAATGTCGAATTGCGCGTGCTGTCCGTTCACCAGATGGGCGACGCCGCCTCTGTCGCCCTTGCCTGGGGACGTGAGTACTTCGACTTCCACAGCCTTCTGAGGATCGACGGCGAGTGGAAGATAACCAACAAGACGGCCTCCCACAAGAGCCGGTGACCACGGTGGTCAAACATGACCTGCTTGGTGCGGTCGAGCACACCGCCAACCCGCGACCACCTTCATGCGGCCACCGCCATCGGCGGCGTGGCTGCAGCGGCCAAGGCCGTCGAGCTTGGGTACGGGATCGAACCAGATGTGAGGCGCTCGGGGCGCCTGGGCGGTTGGGCCATCTTGGGCATACCGAAAGAAGCCTGGGAAGTCCACGCCAACCGCTCTGCCCAGATCGACGCGGCGGTCGGCCCTGACGCCTCTTACCGCTCCCGCTCCGCGGCCACGCGCGCCACGCGGGACCGCAAAAACCATGAACGCGTCGAGGACCTCGTGCCGCGCTCGAGGGTCACGCCGCGTTGAGCAGTG
>DATKHZ010000295.1:0-2021 GCA_035509995.1 Acidimicrobiales bacterium
AGGCGGCGGCGGTCGAAGGCGGCGCGCATCATGGCGACGTCGTCGAGGTTCCCCGAGACGGCGGCCAGCGCGGCGCGCTGGGACACGTTGGCGACGTTGGAGGTCTCGTGACTCTGAATGTTGGTCGCGGCGGTGATGGCATCGGTCGGCCCGATCAGCCACCCCACCCGCCATCCCGTCATGGCGTAGGTCTTGGCCACGCCGTTGGCCACCAGGCAGCGGTCGGCCAGCTCGGGCACCAGCACCGGCATGGAGTGGTGGGTGGCCCCGCCGTAGACCAGGTGCTCATAGATCTCGTCGGTGATCACCCATAAGCCGTGCTCGGCGGCCCAGGTGCCGATCGCTGTGGTCTCTTCCTCGTTGTAAACCGCCCCTGTGGGGTTCGAAGGCGACACGAACAACAGCACTTTGGTCCGGGGCGTCAGAGCAGCTTCAAGTTGGGATAGGGAGACCTTGTAGCCGCTTTCGGGGCCCGTAGGGACCTCGACCGGGGCCCCTCCGGCCAAGCGGATGGTTTCGGGATACGTCGTCCAGTACGGGGCTGGCATCAGCACCTCGTCCCCCGGGCCCAAGAGTGTGGCAAAAGCCTCTTCGACGGCCTGCTTCCCGCCGTTGGTGACCAGCACTTGAGATGCCACTACGGCAAAGCCCGTGTCGCGGGCGGTCTTGGCTGCGATGGCCTCCCTCAGCTCCGGCAGGCCGGCAGCGGGGGTATACCGGTGATTTTTCGGGTCCCGGCAGGCAGCAACGGCCGCCTCGACGATGTGAGCCGGCGTGGGAAAATCGGGCTCGCCGGCGCCGAAACCGATCACATCCTCCCCGGCGGCGCGCAAAGCCTTGGCCTTGGCGTCAATGGCGAGGGTGGCGGACTCCGAGACAGCTCCGGCTCGGTTGGAAATACGTTGTGCAGGTGCCATTGAGCCATGGTCGCGCACGCAGCGCGGTCCCCGCACTCCAATAGACCTGTTCCACGGGTACCTGAAAGACCGGCCTCACCGGCCTCCACCTGGAGTTCAAGTATCCTCGGCTATGATGCGTGGTCGCGGGAAGGCCGGCCTCGTTGTCCTCGCTCTAGTGGTTGCGAGCGCGAACTGCGCCGGGCCGGCGGCAGCTAGCGAACGGCTCAAATCGTCCGCGAGACCTTCGGGCCAGCGGCCTCGCGCGAAAGTCCCGGCGAGCACCACGACGACGCTGCCGACGGCACCACCAGCGAAGGTGCAGGTACCGGTGGCAACCTCCTACGTCCTGGTCGACGCCAACACCGGCGATGTGCTCGCCGGCTACAACGAACGCCTGCCTGTCCCTCCAGCAAGCCTTACCAAGGTGCTGACCGCACTCGTAGCTGTGTCATACCTCCCTGCGAACGCCGTGGTCCGGGGGACGAAGGCGTCGTGGAACGCCTACCCGAACACGGTCGGCATTGAAATAGGTGTTGCCTGGCCTCTCAACGAAGTGCTCCAGTCCCTGCTCGTGCTGTCCGCGAATGACGCCGCGTACGCCATAGCCCAGCGGGTGAGCGGCTCGCTCGCCGCTTTCGCAGGTGTCATGGAACGTTCGGCTCTCCAGATCGGGATGGAAGATTCCCCTGTGTTCCACGACCCGGCCGGCCTCGACGGGACAGAGGGCTACGAGGGGGGCAACCTGGTCAGCGCCCGCGATTTGGCCATAGCCGGTCGGGACCTGTTGCGGGCCCGCGAACTCGCGGAAATTGTCGCCGAGCAGCAATACCATTTCGTCGACCCAACGGGAGTTGCGCACTGGCTCCCGAGCATGGACGAGACATTCTTGGAGAGCTACACCGGAGCCATTGGCATAAAGACGGGTTACACGGACCAAGCCGGCGACTGCCTCATGGCCGCCGCCACGCGCGGTGGGCGTACCATGCTCGCCATCGTCATGAACGGCTACAACCCGACCGCAACTGCGATCGATTTGCTCAACGAGGGTTTCGCGACGCCAGTCAATAGAGAGCTGGCTGCTGACCGCTTGCCACCACCGGCTCTGCCAAGCCCGCAAGGGGC
>DATKHZ010000296.1:0-2459 GCA_035509995.1 Acidimicrobiales bacterium
GGGAGATCGCCGCTGCCGGGTAACTCAGGACCCCGCATCCCGAAACGGGCCACGGCGCCTCGCCCGCCGATGATCTGCCGCCCCGCCCCGAGTCGCGGGCCTTCCTGCGCGCACTCGTCCGGCGCGGGACGTCAGCCCACCAAGCTCGCCAGGAAACGCTGCGTCTCAGCGTCCGTCGAAAAAAGGACGGTTCCCATCATCCCGCGGGTGAGGAGCACCTTGTAGGTGTTGCGGATTAGCTGGTCCGCCTGGGCATCGCTCACGCCCCTAACGAGGGCCGGGTCCTTGCTGGCGCTCCTCACGGTCACCACCTGCCCGTCTCGGTAGAGCAGGTCAGGGCCGACGATCACGCCGTTCCAGTCGTACTCGAAGCCCTGCGCGGTGTAGACGCAGCCGACCTGATCGAAGCCGCCGTCGAGGGTCGCCCACAGCGCGCTGGGTGGCGCGCTGCCTACTGACCGATCGCCCTTGGCGTTCCACGGCCGGGCCCAGTCGCCGATTACCACGTCGGGGAGGAGCCGGTCACCGTCTGGATTGCTCCATCTCCAGCAGAAGCCGGCCGTCATGCGAGCGGAGTATCCTGCGTCTAGCCGGTCACGTAGCACCGCCTCAAGCTCATAAGGTGACTCGGCGACTGACACGTCGAAATGATCATCTCCGGTCCAGGTGACCGGATCCTTCCCATCGAGGCTGAGCAAGCTGAGCACCCAGTCCTCATACAAGCGACTGCCGCCGCAGCGGAACTGTGCATCAAGGTCGACCTGCTGCACCTTCACTCCCTTAGCGACCGCACGATGGCTGATTGTCTCGACCGTCCCGATCTCACCGGGCCGCACCACTTGGTGCTCGTCGAGCAGGAACACCGGCACTCGGGCCGCATCGAGCAGTTCATCGACCTGGAGCCGCCCGGTCCGGTTCCGGGCCGGGGTGTACCGGTTGGCGGAGACCTGCCGGATCCGGTGCGCTTCGTCGCAGATCAGGACGTCTAGCCCGTTCGGTCGCGCGTCCACGAAGTTGTTGAAGTACTTGAACATGCTCTTGACCGCGGTAGATCCTTTGCCGACATAGCGGCGCATGGTCTGCGTGAAGGACTGCGAACCAGTCGCATGCAGTACCGGCCGACCCTGCCGGGACAGCTCTCCGAGGAGGGCGAGAGCGATCACGCTCTTGCCGCTGCCAGGACCGCCGGTCACGATGACAGCAGTCTTGGAGTCCCCCCTGTGAGCCCGGTCAACGTCATGCAGGACGAGTTCGTAGGCGAGTTGCTGTTCCGCCAGGAGCACGAACTGATTCTGGTTCTTGATTTCGGCAGCGGCCGCCTTAAGTAGCTGACGTGACGGCCTTATGTCGCTGGAGAGAAGTCGGTCGGCAGCGTCGGCGCCTGGTGCCTGCGCAAAGCGGTCCTGAAGATAATCGACGAACGCGCCCCTGGTCGTTTGCGTAAAAAGCCTGGTCCGATCGTCCTGCATCAGGTCGTAGAGGTCTGCCACGTCGGACTGCGCGGCGTTGTGCAGGTAGGCGACGCCGTGCAGGGCGTGCTGGCTATCACGGAGAACGCTCATGTAGCCGGACAGGTATTCGCAGTATCCCTTGACCTGGAGGACTGGATGGAGCTTCGGGCCGCCGCTCATGTGCTCGACAAGCACCAGTTCTGGATCTTCCTCGAAAAGCTCGGCGTGGCTCCACTGCTTCAGTTCGACAACTACATATGCGTCACCACCGGTGCGGCGGTCCTGCCCCGCCAGCACCACATCGGCGCGTTTGCTGGTGAGGGGGAGCTGGTATTCGATGAGCATCTCTACTTGGCTAAGTCCCGCCTGCACGAGATCGCGGGCCAGGACAGGAAGACTGCGATCCCATGACCTACGTTCTGCAGGTGACGCGTTAATGCCAGCAGCCATACGCAAATGTTCTGCCAGCACTTCGCTAAACCGTCGCTCCATCGGCGAGGCGAGCATCCCAGCAGTCCGGCGGAAGACCGTCACCGACTGACCCCCAACGCAGCACGAGTTCTCGTGCGGATGGGGGCATGTCCTCGATCGGCAGATCAGCTAATCGGCGGAAGCCCGGCGGACCGCAATCATGTAATGAGGCGAATGCTATCGCTCACGCAGTGGATTCATCTCAGGTAACGCAGGTGCCTTGCGTGGGCTGCCGCGATACGTTGCGGCGTCATACCGGCGCTCGTTTTCCTCGAGCTTGTCCGCAGCCGAGCCCAGCAGGTCTACCCCGAGAACATCGGCGAGCCTGGTGAGATAGATAAAGACATCGGCCATCTCTGAGCGGACCTGGCGGGCGGCCTGCGGGTCAGCCATGATGCCCGCCGCCTCCTCAGGCGTCAGCCACTGGAACTCGGCGAGGAGCTCGCCAGCTTCGCCGGCCAGCGCCATCGCCAGGTTTTTGGGCGTGTGAAACCTCCCAGTCCCTGGCGACGGCGAAATCGCGCAGTCGCTCGGCCA
>DATKHZ010000297.1:0-7160 GCA_035509995.1 Acidimicrobiales bacterium
CATCGGGCCAAAATGTGACCGAGGTCCCTCGCCTGTTGCGCGGGGATGGGCCTAAGGCCTCCAGTTTGCCAAGCGGCTTGCCGCCATTGACGAACTCCATCCTGTGCCGCTGGCCGTTGTAGTCGACTTCTACGATGAGCCGGCGCGACAACGCGTTGACGACCGAGACGCCAACGCCATGAAGGCCACCTGAAACCTTGTAGCCAGATCCTCCGAACTTGCCCCCGCCATGAAGACGCGTGAGGGCAATCTCGACCCCGGAAAGCTTGTACTGCGGGTTGACGTCGGTGGGGATCCCCCGCCCGTTGTCGACCACTTTGCAGCCGCCATCAGCCAGGAGCGTCACGTCGATACGGGTGCAGTAACCTGCCATCGCCTCGTCGACCGAGTTGTCTACGACCTCCCACACGAGGTGGTGCAGGCCCGAAGATCCGGTCGACCCGACGAACATACCGGGACGCTTGCGGACCGGCTCCAGGCCTTCCAGCACGGACATGTCCTTGGCGGAGTACGTGCCATCGAAGGCCCCCAATTGCTCGTCATCGACCTTCGTCATCACTCAGCCTTCACTTCTCGTTTTTGGTGCAACTGGAGGCGCTCCTCGGCGCGCGCGGCACTAGATGGGTTTATCGTTTCGCTCGGGTTTCAAGCGCTCATTACCAACCCAAGTGCCAGGTACATTCTACCAGCTGGGCCCGCCATTACTCGGGTCTTGGGGCCGGAGCGAGGCTGACCTGGACGGCTATGGCCTGGACCGTTGGGCAGGGCCCTTGCAGCCCGCGGAGGAGGTGCGCCGAAAGCAAACGGAGCTCGGCGGCCCACGCATGGTGGTCAGCGGCTACGGTGAGCACACCTTGGCGGAGAGCCGTCGGCCACGCGTGCGCGGCCACCGCCTCGCCGGCCACTTCTGCCCAGCGTGCTTGCACCCCAGCGAGCTCGACTGCCCCCGCCAAGCCCATCATGCGTGTTGCCTCGGCGAGCGACGCTACGACTGGCCGCGGGCCTGCGCCGTCACCACGCGCGGTTCTACGCCGTCCGTCCCCGTGCCCTGCAACCCCGCTCTGGCGGCCATCAGCGCTCACCGGCAGCCAACCTAGTGCCACGACAGGCGACGTTCGCTCCTGGAGGCAACACTGGGTGCCATTACCGGTTCGGAGCTCCCGAGGCCGGGTACAGGGCACCGTCGCGGACTAACGCGCGTTGGGCAACCGGTAGCCCTTCCGGTACCGGCCCAGCCGAAGTCAGTAGCGTCTGGCCTTCAGGCAAGCACGCCGCCAGGGCGGCGCTGCGATGGGGGTCGAGCTCGGAGAAGACGTCGTCCAGCAACAACACCGGGCTCGAGCTCTGGCGGGCTGTTACTAGCGAGTGACCTCCGAGACGCAGTGCCAAAGCGAGGCTTCGTTGCTCTCCCTGTGATGCCTGAGTACGCGCGGCCAAACCTTCGATCGACATAAAAAGGTCGTCCCGCTGCGGGCCAACGGAAGTGACGCCTCGGCGCACGTCTTCGGCCCTTGCACCCCCGAGGGCGTTTACAAGCGGTCCCTCCCAACTGCGTTCATAGCGCAGGCCCACAACTCCGGGGCTTGCACCTGGCGCAGCGCTCAATTTCAGGTACGCCTGGTCGGATTCGTCTTGTAGCGACGCCACGAGGGATTCTCTCGCGTCGGCGATCGCCTCCCCGACATCGGCCAGTTTTGAGTCCCAGACGTCGAGCGTGCTTTCCATGCTACCCCTAAGCGTGCCAGCGGCGGATCGCAAAAGGGCATTGCGTTGCTTGAGGACGCGCTCAAGTTCGACATGCGCTGCGTTGTGCTTGGGGTGCAGCGCGACAAGGATCTCGTCGAGGTACTTCCGCCTGCTCTGAGGGGCTCCTTTGACAACCTCAATGTCATCGGGAGAAAAGACTGTTACAAGCACCGCCCCCAGCAGCTCGTCGTTGCGGCGCAAGGGTTGGCGGTTCAGTTGCAGCCTGTCTCTGCCAGAGAGGTTTACCTCGGCTTCAATGAGAAGAGCCCGGCCCTGTCTGTTCGCCCTTGCGCGCAGCACCGCTTGGTCGGTGCCGCTCCGCACGAGAGCAGTTGTCGGCGCCCCGCGAAAGCTCCCAAGAGTTGCGAAATAGCCAACTGCTTCGAGCAAGTTGGTCTTCCCGGCGCCATTGTCGCCCTGGAGCAGTGTCACCCCTTGTGGCGCAGGTTGGAGCTCCGCTGCTACATAGTTGCGAAAGTTACTTACGCTCAGGTGCTCTAAGTACACCGCTCGGGGCTCGGCGGGGCCCGTGACTAAGCTACGCGCACGGGCATCAGCAGGTAGACGTAGTCCGCTTTGTCGGTCGGCTTGAGCGTGGCAGGTTTCAAGGCGTCGATCGTCTCGAGGACCACTTCCTCACCCGTTACCGCTTCGACACCTTCGGCCAAGTACTGAGGGTTGAACGCGATCGTCATTTCTGTACCTTCGTACTTGGCATCCACCTCTTCGACGGCCTGGCCCCAGTCGTTGGTTATGACGCTCAATTGGGCGGTGTCGGCCCTCAGCGAGATGCGCGCGGGCGTCGTTGCGTCGCGCGCGACCAGCCTGACACGACGGATCGCATCCAGGAACGGTTCCCGGGTGATGACCAGCCGGTTCGGGTAATTGAACGGTATTAGCTGCCGATAAGGCGGGAACTCCCCTTCGATGAGCCTGGTCGTGAGCTTGACTTGCCCGATCTCAAACCTGACGTCATGGGCACCCAGCCGCAGCTCGACCGCCTCGGCCTCGCTACCCAGGAGCCTCTGCAGCTCAGCCAAGGCTCTCGATGGGACAAGTACTTTTTGGCCTTCGCCGAGCACGCCTTTGGCACCCGGAAGGTCCTTTACGGCCAACCTGTAGGAGTCGGTGGCGACCAGGCGCAGCCCTTCGGCCTCCGCTGCCATCAGCACCCCGGTCAGCACGGGCCGTGTGTCCTCGGACGAGGCGGCCCTCACGACCTGGCGCAACGCCTCGGCCAAGCCGGCCGTCGACAGGGAGACGCTGGCACCACTGGGCGTTGGTAGGTGAGGAAAATCACCCGGCCTGTAAGGGCGCAACGTGAACTGGGACCGACCGGCTGAAACCTGGAGCTCTTCCTCGTCCCCCTGCAGCAACACCGCCCCGGGCTCCAGAGCACGCACGATGTCGGTCAACAACCTGGCCGGGGCAACGACCACCCCGTCGGACAACCCTGCGACCGCCACTTCGGTCGAGATGGTGAGATCCTGATCGGTCCCCGTGACCTCCAAATGGTCCCCGGCAAGGCTGAGCCGTATCCCTGGTAGCACGGCCGTCGCCCCTGAGCGTCCGGAGCCGGCACGGCCGGCTGTCGTCAACGCCTCGAGGAGGTTGTCACGCTCGCATCGCAGTTTCACTGTCTAGGTGCTCCTCTACTAAGAAGTTTAAACTTTAAAGGGCTGTAGTAGTAGTGCTGTGGATTGTGCATAGCCGAGCCGCCTGCCTGGTGACGGTGGCAATCTCCTCGGCGGCCCATGTGTACGCCGGACCGGGCCCATGGCGCGCTGTTGGCGAGTGGGTGTGGACTACCGCCCCACTGTCCCCCGAGTTACAACGTCCCGGCACAAGATCGTCCATAGAAGTGGCGCTGCGCTCAGTCAGCGGACTTGATCTTATGGATGAGGTCGGTGACCTGCTCGTACACCTGGCGCTTCTCTGCCATCAGGCGGGCCACCTTCTTCTGGGCGTGCATTACGGTCGTGTGGTCGCGATCGCCGAACTCGCGGGCGATGGCTGGATAGCTGTAATCGGTTAGGTCACGGAACAGGTACATCGCGGTCTGGCGGGCTGCAACCAGAGGCCGGCGGCGGCTGGGCCCGCATATTTCCGCGACGGTTAGGTCGAACGCCGAAGCCGTCGCCTCGAGGATCTGCCTGGCCGTCACCTGGCGGGGGGCGCTTGCCGCGATCACGTCCGAAAGGACCACTGAGGCGAGCTGGTTGGTGACAGGGACCCCGTGGATGCTCGCATAGGCGGAGAGCCGTGTGAGCGCCCCTTCAAGTTCGCGGATGTTGTCTTTGACGTAGGTCGCAATTAGTTCCAGGACGTCCTCGGGGACTGTTACTTTTTCGCCTTCTGATTTCTTTCGAAGGATCGCGAGGCGTGTCTCGAGCTCGGGGGGCTGGATATCTGTGATCAAGCCCGATTCGAAGCGGCTTCGCAACCTGTTCTCCAGGGTTGCAATTGAGCGCGGATGCCTGTCCGAGGAGATAACTATCTGTTTTTCGGCTTCGTAGAAGGAGTTGAACGTGTAGAAGAACTCCTCCTGTGTCTCCTTTTTGCCTTCGAGCAGCTGGATATCGTCAACGAGGAGGACGTCATATGCGCGGTAGCGGCGCTTGAACGCGGTTTGGCCGCGGGTGCGTATCGAGTCGATGAACTCGTTGAGAAAGGTCTCAGTCGAGACGTAGCAGACGTTCAGGCTACTGAAGTTCTGGTAGACGTAGTGCCCTATCGCATGTAGTATGTGCGTTTTGCCGAGCCCGGAAGGGCCGTAGATAAAGAGCGGGTTGTAGGCCTTGGCCGGCTCTTCGGCGACACGCTGGGCGGCTGCGTGGGCAAACCGGTTGGAAGCGCCGATGACAAAGTTCTCGAAGGTATAGCGCGGGTTCAGGAGGGTCTGTGGGCGGCGGTCGTTGCGCGACGAGCCGGGTGCCCCACCTGACGAGGGACGGTGGCGGATGGAACGGGCATCCTCTGACGACGACCGCACAGAGGCGGTGACGGGCTCCCGCGCCCGTGCAACATCGTCCAGGTCCAGCACTCCGTCCGAACCAGCGGCCTGGACGATCAGCTCGACCTCGAACGAACGAAGGCCGGTTGCATCGGCAAGCGCGTGCTCGATCATGGCCTGAAAGCGCGTCGCCGCCTGTTCGCGGACCATCGAGCTGGGCGCCGCGACAACGCCTCTAGAACCGGAAACCTCGACAAGGACCAATGGGCCTAACCACGCGTTGTACGTAGGCTCCGGCACCTGCCCTCGCAAGATTGTCGCACAAGCCGCCCAGAGCTCCGGGAGGTCGCTCATCTTCCGCTCACGGCCATAAGCCTCATCTCACCCACAATCCTGTCGCAACTTGTGGAGATCGAAACAGGCCCTGGGCGAGCGCTGTTACGAGCGTTTGCCCACGGCCCGGGGGAAGGAGCCGGTCTCTCAAACTGGGTTTTTATAGGTTGTACTGCTGCTTCCAGAGGCAGCTTGTAGGGTGTCGAGGCTAGCACCTCACGAGGGGGCCGGGAGTGGCCGGAGATATCGCGCCGGGTCGAACGTAAGTTCGCTATCATGGTCGGAGTGAGGGCCAACCACGGGGCGGGCCCACAACCAGCGGACATGATCCACACAAGAATGAACAGCTTTTCCTGTCTTTTGCTCCACAGGTGTTGCCGACAAGGGTAGGAGCCCATGGCTCAAGTAATCGCTGACATCCGTGAACGCGCCCAGAGTGCGAGGCCTCGCCTCGACCGGGTGCCGCCCCACGACCTGCAGGCCGAAGAGTCACTGCTCGGGGCGATGTTGCTATCGCGCGACGCCATCGCCGCCGCCGTCGAGCTTTGTAAAACCGGGGATTTTTACAGGCCCGCACATGGCCATATTTTTGATGCGATTTGTTCGCTCTATGCTCAAGGCGAGCCTGCGGACCCGGTCACTGTCGCCGATGAACTGAAGCGAGCTGACCTGCTGGAAGCGGCGGGCGGCACCGGCAACCTCATTGCCTTGCAGGCCAACACGCCCGCGATTGCAAATGCTGCTCGCTACGCACGAATAGTCGAAGAGCATGCGCTGCTCCGCCGACTTATAACCGTTGCCGGCGAGATAGCCGAGATGGGTTACTCGCTCCCTGAAGACGTTGTCGCGACGATGGACCGGGCCGAGGCGATGGTCTTCGAGGTCGTCGAGCGCCGCGTTACGGATTCGCTCAAGCCGCTGCGTGAGCTCTTGGCGGCGAGCCTGGACCACCTCGAGGCTCTGTACAACCGAGGAGACACCATCACTGGGGTGCCAACGGGGTACGCCGACCTGGACGAACGCCTTTCAGGCCTTCAGCCGAGCGCTCTTGTAATCGTCGGAGCCCGTCCGTCGATGGGTAAGACGTCCTTTGCTTTGGGGGTCGCCGCCTACGCTGCGATCGAAAAGAACCTGCCGGTGCTATTTTTCTCCCTCGAGATGAGCCACCTTGAGCTCACTCAGAGGTTGTTGTGCTCAGAAGCACGGGTCGATTCTTCGCGCATGCGAAATGGCAAGCTCCATGAGTCGGACTGGCCAAAGGTCGTCCACGCGATAGGCAAACTTGGCGAGGCGCCCCTTTTCATAGACGACAACCCGAACCTCACCGTGATGGAGATAAGGGCTAAAGCTCGGCGTTTGAAGAGCAGGGAAGGCTTGGGCCTGATTGTCGTGGACTACCTACAGTTGATGTCCAGCCATGGACCGTCCGAGAACCGTCAGGTGGAAGTCTCGGAGATAAGCCGGGGTCTGAAGATATTGGCGAGAGAGCTTGCTGTTCCGGTCGTGGCGCTTTCGCAGCTGTCACGTAGCCTCGAAGCACGTGCAGATAAGCGGCCAGTTCTTGCTGACCTGCGGGAGTCGGGGAGCCTCGAGCAGGACGCGGACGTCGTGCTGTTCATTTATCGTGACGAGGTTTACAACAAGGACTCGGCGGACAAGGGCACGGCTGAGATAATCATCTCGAAACACCGCAATGGCCCGACCGGTATGACCCAGCTCGCCTTCCTTGATCACTTCACACGCTTTGCCAACATGGCACGCGTCTGAACCGCCTTACGTCCCATCTGCCAAGGCCCCCGACATTGACCGCTTCCGGGGTGGTCAGGACGTTGTACCTCGTCCCCTCACGCCGAAAAGAACGATGAGGAGACGAGGCAGCAACGTCTGCCCAGCCCTCCTTTGGCCGTTGGCGAGCTCACTCACTCAGCCGAGGGCTTCTCGTTCGTGAGCCGAGCCAGGTGCTGCGAAGACCGGGCGTGGAGCCGCTATTCCCTCATCGTTCTTTTTGGCGTGAGGGAATAGCGGTCCACGTCGTGGCCTTCGCAGGCGGGAGCCAAATGAGATGTATAACGTTCTGACCGCCCGGGAGCGGTCGAGCAACTTGGCCTTCGCAGGCGGGAAGGTAAAG
>DATKHZ010000298.1:0-4987 GCA_035509995.1 Acidimicrobiales bacterium
TGACCGACGGCACCTACGACTTGGCAATCGACAACAACGCCCAAATCGACTCGAACCCGTACTCCTATTTCCAGCGTGTCTACAGCCTGCCCATCCTCAAGCGGCAGAACGCCCAGCTCAACTGGGAGCGCTACTCGGACCCGGCAGCTTGGGCGCTGGTGCAAAAGGCGAGCACCATCCCCCTGACCGACACCTCGGCGCTGAACAAGGTCTACGCCCAACTGGAGAGCGACTTCCTCCAGGACCTGCCCCAGATCCCGCTGTGGTACAACGGCGCCTGGTTCCAGGGCAACAACACCTACTGGACGGGCTACCCCTCCTCCGCCAACCCCAACGACCAGAACACCCCGGTGTTGTGGAACAACTACCTCAACATGACCACCATCTTCGCCCTGGCCGCGTTGAAGCCCGTGTTAGGGAAGTAACCAACCAGGAGTAATTACACGTAGCTGCAAACTGTTCGACGGCAAGCCCACCGCCCTCAAATGGGGTGGTGGGCTTGCTGGTCCTTTAGACTTTTTAAGGAAAAGGGAGCCGGGTGAGGCGTTACTTTACGAGGAAGATCATTACCTATGTGGTGGCGTTCTTCCTCGCCACCACGATCGACTGGGCAATACCCCGCATCATGCCCGGCAACCCCGTCCAGCTGTACCTTTCGAAGTTCTCAATCACGACCGAGGCGCAGTACGCTGCGCTGCAGAAACTGATCTCCGCGTCCTTCGGGGTCAACGTGCCGGTGTGGAAGCAGTACCTCGATTTCTGGGACGGCGTGCTCCACTGGAATTTCGGGCTCAGCTTCTACGCCACCGAACCAGTGACGCACGTGGTCTTCCAGGCGATCCCCTACACCTTGGCGCTCCTCATACCGGCGATAACTCTCAGCTATATCCTCGGCAACCGCATCGGGGCGATGGCGGCGCGGCGAAAGTGGCTTGACAACACAGTTCTCCCGGTCGGCTATCTGTTCCAGGCGGCCCCCTACGCCTGGCTGGCGTTGGCCATGGCCTACTATTTCGCTGCCCGCCTTCACTGGTTCCCCGTCGACCAGGGCTACAACCCAGGCCTGCTGCCAGGGTGGAACTGGACCTTTATCGGCAGTCTCCTCGAGCACTGGTTCCTGCCGTTCCTCACCGTGTTCCTGGTGAGCTTCGGTGGCTGGGCCATCGGTATGCGGAACCTCGTGATCTACGAGCTGGAAACCGATTACGCCCGCTACTTGCGTTCCCTGGGGGCGTCGCAGCGCCTCGTACGCAAGTACGCCTACCGCAACGCCGTGCTCCCGCAGTTGTCCGGGCTGGCGTTGTCGCTCGGCGTCGTCGTCGGTGGCAATATCGTCACCGAGGTCGTTTTCCAGTACCCGGGCCTTGGGCACCTCATCTTCCTCGCCATAAGCGACGAGGACTATTTCTTGTTACAGGGCATCTTCATGTTCATTATTGTCGGGGTGCTCCTGGCTAACTTCATCATCGACATCGTCTATGTCCTTGTGGACCCGAGGACGCGGCTGAGCATGCAGGGGGCCGCGGCATGAGCGTCAACACGGGCCCGCCGAGCACACCGGAGGACTTCGCCGGGGGGACCAGCCCCGGTCCCACCGGCTCGCCTGTCCTGGCTCGCAGTGTGGGTGCCGGGGGTGCCGAGCTGGCCGCCATGGCTCCAAGCGCGGGGGCCGATGGCTTCGGTGGCGGGCGACGCTGGGAGTTCCTCCATTTTGCCCTGCGCAACCCCAAGCTCATGATCGGCCTGTGCGTTGAGCTGATCTTTGTGGCGGTCGCCCTCTTCGGGCCTCTCCTCGCGCCATACAGCCCTACGTATCACGGGACGCCCGGGCTGCACCCTTCGGCGCAGCACCTTTTCGGCACCACGTACCCCTTCGGGACGGACGTGTTCTCACAGGTCCTCTACGGTGTGCGCGACAGTTACGTGGTGGGCGTCCTGGGTGCCCTCTTCGCCGGCGCCGTCGGGCTGGTGGTGGGGTTCGCTGCTGGCTATCGCGGCGGTGTGCTCGACGAGATCTTGCAACTTTTCACAAACGTCATGATCTGCATCCCGCAGCTGGTCCTGTTGATCGTCATCAGTGCCTACCTCACGACCCGGGGCGTCCTGTTCGAGGGTATCTTCATCGGGGTGACGGGTTGGCCGTGGGTGGCGCGGGCCGTGCGGGCACAGACCTTTACCCTGAGGGAGCGCGATTTCGTAGATCTGGCGCGCCTTTCCGGCAGGCGTGCGGTCAGCATCGTCGTAAAGGACATCGCGCCCAATATGGCCTCGTACATCTTCTTGGTGTTCGTGCTGCTCTTCGCCAGCTCGATGCTGGTTGCGGTGAACTTCGACTTTCTCGGCCTCGGGCCGACCAACGGCCTCTCGCTGGGCGACATCATGAACCAGTCGACGTTGTGGAGCGCTTTGGACCTACATATGTGGTGGTGGTTCATCCCGCCCGGGGCGGCACTGACATTGATGGTCCTTGCGCTGTATATCGCCAATGTGGGCCTGGACGAGGTATTCAACCCCAAGCTGAGGCAAACGTGAGCCTCAAGGTCGATAACCTTCGCATCGCCTACCGGACGCTGCGCGGCGATGTGAGGGCGGTCGACGGCGTGAGCTTTTCGATCGCCGACGGCGAGATCATGGGCTTGGCCGGGGAGTCTGGTTGCGGCAAGTCCACGCTGGGCAACAGCCTCGTGTTCCTGGAAGGCCGGATGAACCACGTCAGCGGCACCGTCGAGCTCGACGGTGTGAACCTGCCGATCGCCGATTACAAGGCCATGAACCGCCACCGGTTGCGCGACGTCTCCGTGGTCCCCCAGTACGCCATGAGCGCCCTCAACCCGACGCGCAAGATCGGGCGGATGACCGCGGATCTGGTCAAATCGCGTGGGGCCGACTACCGCAACGTCTTGGAAGAGTTCAAACGCCGCATCGACTTGGTCGGTTTACCCCAGAACGTGCTGAACATGTACCCCTTCGAGCTGTCGGGTGGGATGCGTCAGCGGACGACGATGGTCATTTCCACGCTGCTCAACCCCTCGCTGCTCATCGGGGACGAGGTCACATCGGCCTTGGACGTGACCACGCAGCGCGCTGTCGGGGAAATGCTTATGGAGTTCAGGGACCGCGGCTTCGTAAAGAGCATGATCGTGATCACCCACGACCTGTCGGTGTTGGCCCAGATAGCCGACACGATCTTGGTGATGTACGCCGGCAAGCTCGCAGAAAAAGCCAGTTCCAACACGATCGTGGACCGCCCGCTCCATCCGTACACCCAGCTGTTGCTTGGTTCTTTACCCGAGGTCGGCCTGCGCTACGACGAGGCGCCCCTCACCGGGATCCCCGGCCGGCCTCCCTCGCTGCTCAACCCGCCGACCGGGTGCAGGTTCAGGGACCGCTGTCCCTTCGCGTTCGACAAGTGCGCGGAGGAGCCTCCGTTCGTGGAGCTTCGGCCGGGCCACGAGGTGGCCTGCTGGAAGGCGATGGAAGATAACGCGCCTGTCAACTCCGAACCGGCCAGCCAAGGGGCTGAGCCATGAGCATGCTCGAGATCCGGGATGCGTCGAAGGTCTACCGGACCGGCACGTTCGGCGGCGAACTGAAACTCGTACTGCGCCGAGTTAGTTTCAACATCGACAGGGGCGAGGTTGTCTCGCTCATAGGCCAAAGTGGCAGCGGGAAATCCACACTCGGCAAGATAATCCTGCGGTTGAGCCCCCTGTCTGCTGGGAGCGTCAATTTCGAGGGGACGGACATTTCCACTTGGGCCAAGGGGCAGCTGCGTGATTATTACCGCCATGTACAAGGTGTCTTTCAGGACCCCTTCAGCTCCTACAACCCACTTTACAAGGCGGACCGGGTCTTCGAGATGGTCCGCAGCGTGTACTTTCCCAACCTGCACGGCCGACAGTGGCACGACAAGATCGAGTCCGCCCTGGAATCGGTGGCGCTCAATCCAGGTGATGTCCTCAACAAGTTCCCCCACCAGCTCTCGGGCGGTCAGCAGCAGCGCCTGTTGATCGCTCGCGCCCTGTTGCTCGAGGTCAAGCTCCTCGTCGCTGACGAGATCATAAGCATGCTCGATGCCTCGACGCGCGTCGACGTCCTCAACCTGCTCGTCGACCTGAAGCGCAAAGGCCTCGGGATCCTGTTCATTACTCATGACCTCTCGCTTGGCAACTACATAAGCGACAAGTCGGTGATATTGCGTGAGGGCGCCATCGTCGAGATGGGGGAGACTCAAAAGGTGTTCGGCAACCCGCAGCATTCCTACACCCAGAGCCTGCTCACGGCAGTCCCGCAGCTGCACAGGCGCTGGGCCGGCGCGGGTGAGAGCGTCCCGGCCGGCGTGCCGGCTGCCGTGGCGGTTAATGGCTCGGGCGGCGCTCTGGGGCAAGCACACGTAGCGAACGTGCCGGTCGATGACGATGTTTTCCGTGACGGGGAAGCCAGGCGCTATTCCAAGAGCTCGCTCTACCCACCGCGTTCGAGCGGGCCGCACGAGCCGGCTCACGATGCGAAGAGGGCTGGCTCCGGCCCTGGGCCTCGGCCCAGCCTGATGGATATCCCCGACCAGCCATGGCAACGTCGCTTCGGGTTGGCGGCCCCCAAACTGGGCGCCATCCTGGCCGCAGACGGCACCCAAGCCCTGGTGGAGTGCGAGCCGGGCCACTTCGTGGCCGTCGAAGACGAGCTCTGAAAAATCACAAACAAGAAGGTAGGCACCAATTGACCCCCCTCGAAATACGCGGTCAGCAGGCGCTGCCCAACCTCCCGTGGGAGGACCGCCCGGTGGGAACGGCAGGGCCGTTGTGGCGTTATACGCTCAACCCTGTGATCCCAAGGGACTTGATACCGACCTCCAACAGCATCTTCAACAGCGCCGTAGTGCCGTTTGAAGGCCACTTTGCCGGCGTTTTCCGCTGCGACGATTGGACGAGGCGCATGGAGCTGCACGCGGGCTTCTCCGATGACGGCCTCGACTGGAAAATAGACC
>DATKHZ010000299.1:0-6659 GCA_035509995.1 Acidimicrobiales bacterium
GTAAGTGGATACATCGCCGACCACGACGTCCCGGTCAACCCTCTGTTGAGCAAAGGCTATACCTCGATCGGTTGCTGGCCCTGCACCCGGCCCGTGGCTCCCGGAGAGCACTCGCGGGCGGGCCGCTGGTCGGGGCTCGACAAGACAGAGTGCGGGCTGCACGACTAGCCAGGACTAGCCACCACTAGTCAGCACCGAGTGCGGGCTGCGCGACCGCTCAGCACCGAGTGCGGGCTGGCTGCACGACCAGTCAGCTTGGATACCTGCGGCATCCGCCGCCTGGTTGCCCACTACGGACGGTAAGGTCACGATTTGCGCAGGCAGCCGCCAGCGCGGTTGCCGGCCTGACAGCGTCGTGGTCTTGTGCTGGGCCCGATTTCTGCCGATCATGTACACGACACCGGAGAAGCCGTGCGGATGTTTGACCGAGCTGTGACCTGTCGGCTTAGCCCTCGTGGCTATGGCGCGCGCCTGCGTCGCTCGGCAGTGCTCGTCGTCGGCGTGATCGGGGCTGTGATCGCCGCTGCAGCCAGCCCGGTAGCCGCGGCAGCCGGCCCGCCCTACCCCCCGGTCCCCACGACATCAGTTCCCACGACATCAGTCGCCTCGACGTCGGCGCCGACGACATCTGTCCCATCGGCAGGAGCCCCTGGGGCACCAACGGCCGGAGCGCCAACTCCGCCGGCACCCGTGTTCCCACCCCCGATCGTCGCGCCTCCGGGTGCGGCCCTGCTCCTGTCCAACTTGAAGGACGAGGAGCGGCAGTTATTGTCGGTCGTCGCGTATTACGAGGCACGGTCCTACCTCAGCCGGGCCAACGTCGGCCAGGAGGCCGCCGACCGGTTGGTGAGCGAGACCCTCGCAGTATGGACGTGGGCCAAGGCTGACGAGCGCCAAGCCCTGGCTGCCAGGGCAGCGGCCCAACTGGTCGTGAACGCCTACAAAGAGGCCCTGATGCAATTGGCGATGGCCGAGTACACCGGCCAAGCGATGATCTCCAAGTCCAACATCGCGAGCCTTGAGCTCCAGGTCTACAAGGGCGAGCTTGCCTTCTTCGCTGCTACCGATACAGCGGCCGAGTTGCTCAGAGCCGAAGCGTACCTGGCTGCTTGCAAGAGACAGGTCGTTGCGGCTCGCGCGCTGGTTGCCATGGACTGGGGCCTCGTCCAGAAGGCGAACGGCGTCTGGGAGGCGGCCGTCATCCAGGTTTCCACATCGGCCAACGCGCTTTCCATCGCTCGTCGTTGGTTATTGCAGGCAGGGGCAGCGCCGGCTCGACCGGCGGTGGCCCTGATGGATTTCGAGGGGAAATGGGCGCCCCCTCACAGAGCACAGCCGCAGCGGGCACCAATGGTTGCTCCGTCGACCACCTTGCCCATCCCGACCACGACCTTGCCCATCCCGACTACTACGGTCCCTGTCCCGACTACCACGGTGCCCGCCGGAGCCTCGTCCGCTGGAGCCTCGCCCGCCGGAGGCTCCTCCGCAGGAGCCTCCTCTACGGCACCCGGCCAAGCCTCGGCCCTACCCCCCGGGCCTGATTGGGCGGCCATGGGGCCGACGATTTTCGGGAGCTCGCTCCTTTCTGCACCCCAGATCGCCGCGTGGTACGCGTCGACCGGGGCGGTCGCCCACACGACCATCCCACTCGCCAAGCTCATCAAGGACTACATGAAAGCTGGCCGGGTGACGGGCGTCAGGCCGGACATCGCGTTCGCCCAGTCGATGGACGAAACCGCCTATTTCTCCTTCCCCGCGTTCGGTCAGGACCCTCCCGGCTACAACAACTTCGCCGGCATCGGCGCGTGCAATAAATGCAAGCACGGCTGGAGCTTCCCCAACGCAATGGCGGGCGCCCTTGCCCAGGACACTCTCTTGGAGTCGTACGCAACACCTGTCCAATTGTCGAGCGCCGACGAAGGCCAAACGGAGTCCGCCGGTGTCGCGGGTTGCTGCTCGACTTGGATATCTATCGGGGGTATCTGGTCGACTAACCCCTCGTACGGCTTCGAAATCCTGGCCATATACAACGAAATGCTCGCATGGGTGCTTTCGAGCGAACTTCAGCAGCTTCATCTGGTGCCGGCAGCGAAACCCGACGCGCCAGCCGCTGCAGTACTACCCGCTAGCCAACCTGCGAAATCCTAGCCAGCACCCAGTCGTAGTCCCCCGACATGATGCTCGCCTTGCAGTAGCGGCAAATACCCGCCAGGTCAACATCGAGCGGCGCGCCGCAGTTGGGGCACTTCGAGCCGAGACCTGTGCCGCCATCTTTCGTCTGGGCCTTCGATGACCGCTGGAACGTCCAGTCCTCTGCCCACGATTTGACCTCGCGGTCGCCCCTGAGCACGCGACCGCCCTGGTCGTCAACGTCGTAGTCTGCAGAGGCGGCCATGATCCGCACCGTTATCGTGTCCCAGCGGTCGTCGGAGTGGGCTGCTACCGGCCAGATGTTCGAAACGGTCAGGTTGTCGAGCATGTTGCGCTTGTGGCCGTCTATGTAGCCCTGGACCTGTTGGCGTTGCTCCAGCCACAGGCCATCAGCCATCACCTGGCGGCTCGTCTCAGGTTTGCGTTCGCTCCAAGCCGTCTCGACTATGAAGAAAACGCGCTGGACCTGCTGGGTGAACTGCTCGAGCTCGAAGCCCGGGTCGTGAGCTTTGATCGCGGCCAGTCCGACGTCCACGGGGCTCGCTGCTTGCATCGCCCTAGCGTGGGCTTCCGGGAACAGCTCACCCGGGATGCTCGCCGACGCCGGCCGGTTGTCGTTCATCCAGTCGTCGGTGCCCTCTCCGGGCCACATCCCGCCGCTCCCCGACAGATGCCCACCCGCGCCGTGACCGCCGGTAACCGGTACGCCGGCATCTCCACTCGCGCCGCCGCTCGCCCAGCCACCTCCGGCTGGTCCACCGCCTGCTTCCCAGCCGGCCTCGCCGCCCGCGGGCGCGCCCGTGCCACCAGGTCCGGGCCCAGCGCTACCTGGCGGGGGGCCTCCCTGGCCGCCACCCGGCCAGCCGGAAGGGCCGCCTTGACCGCCACCGTAAGGGCCTCCACCATAAGGGCCGCGACCATAGGGGCCGCCCCCGTACGGCCCACGTCCCCAGGGGCCGCGTCCCCACGGGCCACCCCTGGAGCCCCCCCGCATCGACCGCATCATGATCGAGATGAAGACGATGAAAACGAGGAACCCTAGCGAGCCACCACCGTAGAAAATGGGGGAACCTCCTCCGGGGCGACGATCAGGACTGGTCCCCAGCCTCGGCGGCTGGCGCCGCAGGAGGGGCCGCAGGAGGGGCCGGGGCGGCTGTGGCGGCGGGCGCGATGGCCGTCCCGCAGGACGCGCAGAAGCGCGTGCCCGGCCCAGCCTCGGCACCACAAGAAGGGCAATGGACCGGCTGGGGGCCGACCGCTTGGCCGCATTGGGCGCAAAAGCGTGCCCCAGCAGCGTTGTCGAAGCCGCATGCGTTGCAATGCCCAGCCGGAGGCGGCATCGCGGTGCCGCACGATGCGCAGAACTTCGTCCCTGCGGCCTGCGAACTTTGGCAGTTCGGGCAGGTGACGGTCGGTGCCGCGGCCGGCGCGCCGGCGCCAGCTGGGCCACCGCCGGCAAAGCCTGCGCCTCCGCCCGCAAAGCCAGGTGCGGGGGGTGGGACCGGCCCCTGCTGCTGCGCGGCCGCTCCACCACCAAGCTGGCCCCCGAGGCCGAGCCCCGCAGCGAGGAAGACCCCCGAGTCGCTGCCGCCGCCCTTGGCCATGCCTGCTCCAGCACCGAGGGCCATTTCTCCTGCCGCGTACTGGTTGAAACCGCCGGCGAGGCGGCTGTACGCCGTGTCCTTGGCAAGGGTCTTCAGCTGCGCCTCGTCCTGCTCGGAGAGGTTGACGTCGAAATTGCCCATCCGCACGAGGGCTACGCCGTAAGTGATCAGCTGGTTGTTGCCGGCCTCAATGATGGCCTTCTCAATGTCGGGCGTGTAGGCGGAGAGGCCCAGGATCGGCCAGCCATTTCGGACGATCTGCCGCGTAACTTCGGTCCGCATGACCTTGAGGAGCTGATCGCTCACCCAGCCCGCCACCGTGTCGTTGTTGGTGACGTCCACCGTCCCGACGAGGTTAGTGATGAGGGCGCCCGGGTCCTTGACCTGCAGGGAGTAGTCGCCGAAGACGCGAAGGGTGACGATCATGCCGGTCTGGGGGTCCTGCACGTCGTCGATCCGGCCGCCGAAGGCGAAACCGGGGTACTCGCGGGTCCCTACGAAATAGAGCTCTGAACGGTAGGCATTTCCGCCAGTCGCAGCGTCGATGAACATCCCGAGGAACGGCAGTTCCTGGGCGTCGATCTGGTGCCTGCCCGGGCCCATTGTCCCAACGACCTGGCCTGTGTTGACGAACAGGGCCATCTCGTCTGCGTCGACGATTGCCCGCGTGAACTTACGGATGCGGACGTCTGGCCATTTGAAGACGATCTGCTTTTTCTTGTCGTCGGGTACCGCTATGAACTCACGGCTGAGCAGGACCATCTGCGGGAGCCTCCTGTGCTGGGTCTCCCCTCAGGGTAGCGCTACTCCCGGCCCGAACGGAGGCCAGTGCCCGCGTTCTGCGGCGGTCAATTAGGGGAGCTGCTCGACGAAACGGCGCAGCTGGCGCAAGTTGCGGCATTCGGAAACCCCCGAACAGTGGGCGCCGTACTGAGCCAGGACCGAGTCGCCGGTGTCCCAGTAAGCGCGGGGCTCGGGGTTGAGCCACCAGACGTGGCGAGAGCGCAGGGCTATTTCCGCCATCGCCCACGGCTGCACGGAGTGGTAGTTGTTGCGGGCGTCGCCGAGCACCAAGACAGTGGTGCGGGACGTGAGCTCGCGGCCCCAGCGCTGTGCGAAGTCCGCCAAGGCGTGGCCGTAGTCGGAGTGGCCCTCCGCCCAGATCACATCCGCCTGCGTATTTATCGAACGTACTGCCTCGGATATGTCCTCGGCGCCCTTCAACAGGTCGGTCACCTCGTCAATCCCATCGATGAACGCCCACGCACGGGTGCGCGAGAACTGCGATGAAAGGGCGTAAACAAGCTGCAGGGTGAAACGGGCGAAGGCGGCTACTGAACCGGAGATGTCGGCCAGGACCCAAAGCTCGGGTTTGGACCGGTGGGGGGCCTTGAAGCGCGGGTCGGCGGGTGCACCGCCGAAGGAAAGAGAGCGCCTCATCGTGGCGCGGAAATCCAGGCGCCCATCGTCGCGGTGGCGGCGTTTGCGCGCCAGGTGCACTGCCAGTTTGCGTGCAAGGGGCTGGACGGTGCGTTGTAGGGTCGCCAGTTCTTCTTTCCCGAGGTGCATAAAATCCACGTCCTCGGGCAAGGGGCGTCTGAGCGCCCTGGCGACTACCTTTGCCCCCCGGTCAGCGACCAGCCTCCGGCGGACCTCCGCCTCGACCTCGTCGCGCATGCGCTCGTAACGCGTCCGGTAGTCCTGAGCCAGGTTCATCCCCTCAAGCCCTCCAACTTCCTGCGCCGCGCTGAGCAGGCGCGCAAGCATGGCGTCGGCTTCGAGCTGGCGAAGGGTCTTGAACACGTAATAGCTCCCGCCGACGGGCCGGCCCGGCTCCATCCCGGCGAAGCGGTCGACAGCACCTCGCGCGAGAGCCGCCATCAGTTCTGGGTCGCCGTCCATGAGCGCCTGGTAGGCAAGTTCGGCAAGTTCCCTGGCGCTCATACCCTCGCCGTCGCCCACGGTAAGTTCGCCGGCTGCCAACGTTGCCAGGTCCCCGGAATATCGCCCCTGCAACGAGAAAAACAACTCGAAGAGCATTTCAAAAGTCCGCCAATGCCCTTCTTCTTTCACCAGGGACGCGGCCAGGCCGAGCTTCAGTGCCTCGCGGTCCTCAAGGGGCAGGTGACGCAATGCCTCCGTCGCGTCCAGGACCTCGGTAGTGCTGACAGGCACGCCGGCGGCACGCAGCTCCTCGACGAACTCGGCGAACGTGCTGAAAAGGCCGCCGCCAAGCACAAGTTCCGCGGCCCGGGTACCAGGCTCCGTCGATGTCAAGGCCGGGCCAGCCCTGCGGTCATCCCTCGGCCGCCACGAGCTCCTTGGCCGCCCGTTCGATGTCGGAGCGGTACTTCAACAGTACGTTGAGCGTGCCTTTGGCTGTCGCCGTATCGAGGTGGGCGACCCCGAGCAGGACGAGCGTGCGTGCCCAGTCGAGAGTCTCCGACACCGAGGGTGCTTTTTTCAGTTCCAGCGCCCTTATGAGCTTTACCGTGCGCACCACCTGGTCCGCCAGTGACGCCTCGATACCGGGAACTTTGGTAAGGACAATTTCTCGTTCCCGCTCGACCGAGGGGTAGTCGAGGTGCAAGAAAAGGCAGCGTCGTTTGAGCGCTTCGGACAGTTCACGGGTGTTGTTGGATGTCAGGAAAACTAAAGGGATCTGTGCGGCTTTGACCGTGCCCATCTCAGGTACTGAAACCTGGTAGTCCGACAGCACTTCCAGAAGAAGTGCCTCTGTTTCGACCTCGACGCGGTCGACCTCGTCGATCAGCAGCACGACAGGGTCGGTGGCCCTGATTGCCTCGAGCAGCGGCCGTGGCATCAAGAAGGGCTCCGAAAAGATGTCCTCTTCGAGCTCCTGCCAGGTCTCGCCCTCCTCGGTCACCTGTTCGGCCTGGATGC
>DATKHZ010000300.1:0-10384 GCA_035509995.1 Acidimicrobiales bacterium
ATGACCATGAAGAGCACGGAGACCATCAGGAGGGCAAACACAGCGATGAGCTTCACCAGCAGGATCACCCAGACGGCGAGGTCGAGGCCCTTTGCGAAGAGCGGGTCTCCCGTGTAGGCCAGCACGGCGCTCATAGCCCCTCCGCGTGCCCGAGGCGGACATCGGTGTGAGGAGCGGACGCGTCGATGAGCTCACCGGCCCCTCCTCCAGGGAGGTTGAAGGGCAGCACAGCTATCCCGGGTGGGATGCTGTGATCAGGCATGGCGGTCACTACGACACTGCCCCGCTGGGAGCTGACCCGGACCTGGGTGGCCGGCTTCATCCCGAAGCGGGCGAGGTCCTCGGGGTTGGCGCGCAGCTCCAGCGGCGGGTGAAGCGACGCCAGCGAGGGTGAGTGCTGGACGAGGGCGCCGCCGTCCCACATAGGCCGGCTCACTACGAGGCGGAGCGTCCGCTCGTGGCCGGCTGCGGCGCCAACTTCCGGGCTGGCTGTTGGGCTGGGCGCTGGCGACGCCGGCTTGCCGGCGCGCGCAGGCGGTTTCATCTGCATCCTTGGCGGTGGCGTCAGTTGGGAGGTGCCGGCTGGCTCGGACGAGGGCCCCACCGTGCCGTCTGGCTCGGCCGGGGGCCTCGCGCTGCCGTCTGGCGTGGACACGAGAGCGATGCCTGCGGACGGGGGGACGGGGTGGATGTCAGCCGAGGCGATACCCGGGTCGGCCATCGGGTCGAGCGGCTCGGGGGCCTCGGGATGGCCCGGTACGCCGCCGTCGAGCCCGAGCGGGACGACTACCCCGTCGCGACCGCTGAGCGACTCGCGCAGGGCCTTCGAAACACCCCGGTGCAGCGCCGAGACCCGCTCGATCTCGGCCCAGAGGTCTTCGAGCGAACCGGCACCGAGGTCTCCACCGAGGTGCGTGGCCAGTTCGACAGCGATCATCCAGTCGGGTCTCGCAGTACCGGGCGCGGTCACTTTTTTCCCGAGCCAGCTGATACGCCCCTCGATATTGGTGAATGTCCCGCGCCGTTCGGTGTAGATGGCAGCGGGGAGGACGACGTCCACGTGTGCGGTGCTCGCCGTGGGAAGGGCGTCGACTGCTACTACGAAACGGGTGCGTTCGAGCGCGAGCGCAGCGAGCTCCTTGTCTGGGCAGTCCGAGAGCGGGTCCGCTCCGACAAGGAACAAGACTTGCATCGCTCCTGCTGCTGCCCGAGTGAGCATCCCTATCGTGTCGAGGCCCTTTTCTCTTGGGAGCGCAGCCCCCCAGTGGCGTTCGTACCAAGCTCTGCCGTCCTCGAGGCCCACGCGGCCCGGCAACAGGCCCGGGGAGAGCCCGAGGTCGATCGCGCCGTTGATGTTCGAACGCCGGAGAACGGGCAGGAACGAGACCCCCGTCAGGCCGGCCAGTGCCAGCGCGGCCTCAACGACACCGGTCGAAGGTTCGGCGACCGACGGCCTACCGAGCACGATCGCGACCCGCGGCCCGGCCGCGGCGATGGCCGCTCGTGCGCGCTCGACCTCCTGTGCGGCTATTCCGGCAACCTCGTTCGTCACGGGGCTGTCAGCGCACAAAGCTCGTGCCAGAGCGGCGAGCTCACCGGGCATGTAGCGGAGGCATTGCGAAGCAAGCGAAGAGAGGCCGGTCGGGACCGCGCTCAGTTCGATGATGGGCACCCCGCTCTCGACTGCGGCATGGCGGAGGCGCAGGTACAGGACGGGCAGCTCCTCTTTGATGTCGGGGGCGACCGTCACGATGAGCGAGGCCGCACAAACCTGGTCGATCGTCGCCCGGGGAAGGCTGGCTACCAGGTCGCCGGGCAGGCCGTCCCCCAGCTGGGCGTCCACGTTGTCGGTGTGCAGCACGGTACGCGCGAGCTTGGACCACGCGTAGGCGTCCTCGTTGGGCAGGCGGGCGCCACCGATCACGCCGATGGCGTCGCCGGCGACCCCGGCCACCTGGCTGGCGATTTCCGAAAAAGCCTCGGACCAACTAACCCGTACCAGTTCCTTATTGGTCGCTCCGTTGCGCCCCGAACCGTTTTCCCCGGCCGCGAGCGCAGGCGCGCGACGGGCCATCGGGTGGGCGGTCCGCTCGGGGCTGTTGAGGGCCTCGAACCCAAAACGCCCTTTGTCGCAGAGCCAGCCCCAGTTGACCGGGTCGCTGTCCACCCCGAGGAAACGTACTATTTGGTCCGAGCTCGATTGCGCAGCGGTCCGGCAGCCGACGGCGCACAATGTGCAGGTCGTCTCCACTTGTTCGAGGTCCCATGGCCGTGCCTTGAAACGGTACGGCTTCGCCAGGAGCGCGCCTACAGGGCAAATCTGTACGACGTTGCCGCTGAAATTGGAGACAAAGGGTTCACCCGGGAAAATTGCAACTTCGGTCGAGTCGCTGCGCGAGGCGAAATCGATGCCCGCGTCGCCGGCAACCTCCTCGGCAAAGCGCGTGCAGCGGGCGCACTGGATGCAACGCTCGCGGTCGATGAGCACGAGCGGAGAAAGCGGGGTCGGCTTGTCCCAATGCCGCTTTTCCTCCACGAAGCGTGTTTCTCCCGGCCCGTAAGCCATGGTCTGGTCCTGCAGCGGGCACTCGCCACCTTTGTCGCACACCGGGCAGTCCAGCGGGTGGTTTACGAGCAGGAACTCGAGGATCCCGTCCTGGGCCTTTTTCACCTTGGGGCTATCTGTTACCGCCTCCATGTCCTGAGTGACCTCGATGAAACAGGCCGGCTGCAAGCTGGAGCCTCTCGGGCCCTTCACGTCGACGAGGCACATCCGGCACATCCCCACCGGCTTCATGCGTGGGTGGTAACAAAAGCGGGGAATGTAAGTCCCAGCCCGCTCGGCGGCGGCGATGAGCATCTCCCCCTTCTTGGCCATCACCTGGCGCCCGTCGACGGTGATGGTGACGCCTTCGGGATCCACGTGAGGAGCCAACGGCGTGCCGGTGCCGCTGGGGCCGACGGAGGAGGTGACCTGCTGGCTGGGCGGCACGGGATCAGGCATAAGCCGGGCTCGATTGCAACCGGTCGGGCGGGAGGGGGCAAAGGCCCTGGCGGATGTGGTCCAAGAACTCGTCTCGGAACATGCGGATCCCCGACGCCACCGGGCTCGGGATCGACGGCCCGAGGGGGCATATCGTGGTCTGGGCGGGAGGCCAGTTGACCCCCGGCGAAATGTTGTCGCAAATGTCCATGAGAAGAGCCAGGTCGGCCTCCCTGCCCTCCCCGTCCTCTATGCGGCGCATGACTTTTTCCGCCCAACCCGAACCTTCCCGGCACGGCGTGCACTGGCCGCAGGACTCGCGATGGAAGAAGCGGGTAAGTCGCCACGCGGCCCGGACAACGCAGGTCGTCTCGTCCATGACCGTGATAGCTCCAGAACCCGCCATCGAACCGGCCTCGGCGATCGCTTCGTTGGCCAATGACACGTCCAGGTGCTCCGGCCCGAACCAAGGTGACGAGGCGCCGCCGGGGACTATGGCTTTGAGCCCACGGTCCTCCCTGATGCCTCCGCCGAGCTTGGCGTCATAGATCAGCTCCCGGAACGTGATCTTGGCGAACTCGACTTCGTAGTTCCCCGGCCTGCGCACGTGCCCGGACAGCGACAATATCTTGGTGCCCCGGGAGCGGCCCTCGCCGAGGGCCGAGAAAGCATCACTGCCGTTGCGCAAGACCCACGGGAGGTTGGAAAGCGTCTCGACGTTGTTGACGACCGTGGGCGCCCCGTAAAGGCCCATTACCGCCGGGTAGTAAGGGGGTTTGATGCGCGGGTAGCCGCGTTTTCCCTCAAGGCTCTCGAGCATCCCTGTTTCGTCCCCGCATATATAAGCTCCGGCGCCAGGGTGGATCACGATGTCGACCGAAAAATCCGAGCCCAGGATGTTGCGCCCTACCGCGCCGTAGTCGTAGGCCTCGTTGAGGGCCGCCTGAAGGCGCTCATGGGCCAGGGCCATCTCGCCGCGCACGTACAGGAACACCTGGTCGGCTGCGGTGGCATAGGCGCAGATAACAATGCCCTCGATCAGCTGGTGCGGGTCCCCTTCCATGAGCGCGTGGTCCTTGAACGTGGCAGGTTCGCTCTCGTCCCCGTTGACGACCAGGTAGGCGGGCTTTGCCTTGCGCAGCATCCCCCATTTGCGGCCAGCGTCGAAGCCCGCCCCGCCCCGCCCGAGGATGCTCGAGCCGAGGGTTGCCTGGTGGACGTCCTCAGGGGTCATCGCCAGGGCCTTGCGCAGCCCCTCATAGCCCTCGTGGGCCAGGAACGCTTCGATGTCCCAGCTCTTGTTCAGCCCGAAGCGCGAGCTGATGACGTACGGCCCGAGCTTGGCGCCTGCCGGACCGGTCGCTGTCATCGCGCCTCCCCGCCCGTTGCTTCGCGTTCTCCGGTCCTCCCACGAGGCGAACCGCCAGGAGCGAGTGTGCTGCCCACCGCCGGTGTGGAGCGCGACGTTGCCAGCTGCACTTCCCGGCCAGCGTGGTCGAGGTGGCCGGAGTTGTCGAGCGCCGCCGGGGCCTGCCGCTTGGCGCCTCCCTCTCCGGGCGCCTTGCTCGGCGCCGAACGGCCCGTGCTTGCACCAGCGCTTGTGGCCGGCGCGCTCGCCGGCAGCCCGACGGCCCGCCGCACCCGGCAAAGGGTGCCGTGGGGAGGTACCTCGTCATCCAGGCGACCGGCCAGGAGATCTTCGGCGAGTGTTTCCCAGCGCCCAGGGGTCATATCCCCGAAGTAGCGCCAGTTGACCGTGAGACAGGGGGCATTGCCGCAAAGCGCCAGGCACTCCGCATCTTCGAGGGTGAACGAGCCATCTGGCGTCGTGCCCCCCGTACTAACCCCGAGGCGCTTTTCGATGTGGTCGAGGAGCTCATAGGAGCCGGCGAGCATGCAAGCGATGTTCGTGCAGACGGCGACCACGTAGCGGCCTACGGGTTTGAGGAAGAACATGTCGTAGAAGCTCGCGGTGCCCCTTACCTCGGCGGCAGTTAGCTCGAATAGCTCGGCGACGTGGACGATCCCATCGGGGCTCAAGTAGCCGTCCTGCTCCTGCAGGAGGTGCAGCACAGGGATTAGCGCAGAGCGCGTGACCGGGTACAAAGCGATCAGTTCTCGCGCTCGCACGAGGTTGTCGTCGTTCAGCCGGGCCACGTCTATCGATCTTTGCCGAGACGCCCGCTTTGGGCCCAATCGAACCGCTTTACTGTGCTCAACGGTCCACGTCCCCCAGTACCGGGTCGATGCTGGATATGCAGGCGATCACGTCGGGGATGAACGCCCCGCGCGCCATTGGCGCCAACGCTTGCAGGTTCGCGAACGAGGGCGCCCGCACGTGGAGCCGGTAGGGGCGAGAGGTGCCGTCGGAGACTATGTAGCAGCCGAGCTCGCCCCGCGGTGACTCGACCGGCACGTAGGCATCGCCGGGCGCGACCCGGAAGCCCTCCGTGAAGAGCTTGAAGTGATGGATCAGCGCTTCCATCGACTCGTTGATACGGTTACGAGGGGGCGGGGTGACCTTTTTGTCCTGCGCCCTGAAGTCCCCCTTCGGCATCACCTTGGCAACTTGGCGGACTATCCGCACGGACTCCCGGATCTCATTGGCCCGTATCGCAAAACGGTCCCAGCAATCACCGACGGTGCCGACGATCACGTCGAAGCGCACATCGTCGTAGTACAGGTAAGGGAAGTCCCGCCGGACGTCGTACGCCACTCCCGTCGACCGCAGCAGCGGGCCCGTCAGCCCGAGCCCGACAGCCGTGGCGGCGTCGAGAGCGCCGACCCCGCTCATGCGGTTTTGCAGCAGGGGCTGGCCGGTGAGCAGGTTGTCGTACTCGTCCATCCGCCTCATCACGGTGTCGCATATCGCCGTTACGTCGTCGCGCCAGCCGTCGGGGAGTTCTGCTGCCACGCCGCCCGGTCGGATGTAGTTGTGGTTCATCCGCAAGCCGGTCACTTTTTCGAAAAAGCTAAGCAGAAGCTCGCGGTCGCGCCAGCCATAAACGAGCATATTGAGCGCGCCGAGGTCAGCGCCGTTGGTCGCGAGCCACAACAGGTGCGAAGAAATGCGGTTCAGCTCGCACATCAGCATCCTTATCCAACCCGCACGCTCGGGCACCTCGACCCCGGCCAACTGTTCTACAGAAAGGCAAAAAGCGAGCTCGTTGAAAAACGGCGCCAGGTAGTCCATCCTGGTTACGTTGGTGGCACCTTGCTGGTACATCAGCTCTTCGCCCGTTTTTTCCATGCCGGTGTGCAAATAGCCGATCACCGGCTTGGTGCGGAGCACCTGCTCGCCTCGAATTTCGACCATTACCCTCAGCACCCCGTGAGTGGAAGGGTGCGAGGGCCCGAGGTTCAGGATCATCGTCTCGTCGTCGGGAGCTTCGTAGTTGATGTCATCGGGATCGAGCGAAACACCCTCGGGCAGGCGCAGGACGCCACCGACCTCGGACCGCAGTTCCCGGACGGTGGTGTTCACGCGGGCGAGCATTTCCTGCGCACCCTCCGAGGTCTTGGCCTTCAAAAGCTCCGCGAGAGCGTCCTCCTGGCCCGACGTCGCGGCCGGCCTGCTCACTTGGGGCCCTCCTTGAACTGCACCGGGACATGAGCGGCGGCATAGTCCTTGCGCAGCGGATGGCCCTCCCAGTCCTCTGGCATCAGGATGCGGGTGAGGTCGGGATGGTCGTTGAACCGGATCCCGAACATGTCGAAAGTCTCACGTTCGTGCGCCTCGCTGCCCGGCCACAGGTCGAACAAGCTCGCTACGACCGGGTCGCCGGCCGGGACCTGGCACCTCACGCGCAGCCGCTCCTTTCTCGAAAAAGAGAGCAGTTCTACGACGACTTCGAACCGTTCAGCCTCAACACCCGTTGGGAGGTCCCGGCCCGGGTGGGTCAAGTAGTCCACACCGGCGACACCTAGACAGGCCTCGAAACCGTCCTTGTACAGGCCCTCCATCAGCGCGAGGTAGCGTCTCCGGTCCGCGTGCACCGTGCGTTGGCCGAAGCGCTCGGTGACCGGGCAGCCGTAGAGCGGGGGCGGGCCCACCGCCGCGGCCGGTCCGCTTGGCTCGGTTGGCTCCGTCGCCCCGGCTTCGCTCACTGCGGCACCGTCTGGATGCCAGCCGGTGAGAGCTGGAGGGGCCGGATCTCTTCGACGTGGATGCCGGCGCCGGCACCGCTCAGCGTGCGACGCCGGGTGATCTCGCCGCGACGGATCTGTTCGTGCAGCGTGAGTATCGAGTGGATGAGAGTCTCCGGCCCGGGCGGGCAGCCAGGGGTGTACACGTCCACCGGTACGACTTGGTCGACCCCCTGGACCAGAGCGTAGTTGTTGAACATCCCACCGGTCGAGGCACACACTCCCATCGAGATGACCCATTTCGGTTCCATCATCTGGTCGTAGACCTGGCGCAGCACCGGGGCCATCTTCTGGCTGAGGCGGCCAGCAACGATCATGAGGTCAGCCTGTCGGGGCGAGGCGCGGAAGACTTCCATCCCGAAGCGGGCCAAGTCGTAGTTGGCCGCGCCCGTGCCCATCATCTCTATGGCGCAGCAAGCGAGCCCGAAGTTGGCCCCCCAGGAGCTCGATGCCCGAGCCCACTTGACGACGTCTTCGAGCGTCCCGGTGAAGAAGTTGTGGTTGAGATCCTCCAGGCCCATCTACGGCGCCGCCTCCCCGGCCGGGACGGCAACGGCGGGAGGGCTGGTCGTGCCGGCTCCGCTGCCAGGCCCGCTTCCAGAGCCAGCGCCGGTGTACGCGCGGGAGGGGGGCGCACCGGGCCTGCTCACGCGCCGGACGGACGCGCTCAGGGAACGGGTGACCGGCGCACCGCTGCGGGTGCCAAAGCGCTTCCCCGGGCCCCAATCAAGGGCGCCCTCGGAGACGAGGTAGGCGAAGGCGATGAACACCACAACCACGAACGACGCCATTTCGACGAAGCCGAAGAGGCCTAGCTGGCGGTACATGACGGCGAACGGGTAGAGGAAGACGATCTCGATGTCGAAGATGACGAAGATCATCGCCACGAGGTAGAAGCGCACCGGGAAGCGAGCGGACGGTTCTCGCTTGGGAGCGATGCCGGACTCGTACGGGCCACGCTTGGCAGGGTCGAGCCTGACCCTGGGCCCAAGCGTGCTTGAGGCCATGAACGAGCCGATCGCGAACAGCAGCGCTAGAACGGTAATCAGCAGGATCGGGAGGTACTGGTCCATCACCGCCTTACGCTAGCGCCAGAGGCATGGCGGGCACATTTCGCCGCCCCGCCTGGTACCGGCCCTATCTGTTCCGCGCAACCGGTCCAGCCGGCCTGGAGATGTCGCGTCCGGCGAGTAGTCCCGAGGGCTTTGCCGGCTAGCATCAGGCAACAAAGCCAATGACGACCATAACCGCCTCGTGACTATGACGACGACCTCCGTAACCCCCGGTGAGTACGACTGCGACGTGCTCGTCATCGGTGCCGGGCCGTCCGGGTCATCCTGTGCCTACTGGCTTGCCAAGGCGGGCCACGACGTGGTGCTTGTGGAGCGGAAGGCGTTCCCGAGAGAAAAGACATGTGGCGACGGCCTCACCCCGCGCTCGGTGCGCCAACTGCAGGACATGGGCCTGGGGCCTGAGCTGGCCTCCTGCCATCGCTTCGAGGGCCTGCGCTCCCACGGCTTCGGGCGTAGCCTCGTAATGCCTTGGCCGGTGGTGAAAGGCCTGCCGCCTTACGGCTACGTGGTGACCCGCAAGGACCTCGACGGGCTCGTCGCCGGCAACGCCGCCAAAAGCGGGGCTTCCCTCTGGGAGCACACCGAGGCGGTCGAGCCCGTGATGGAAGGGCCGTCTCTGCGCGGTGCCCGCATTGCGGCCAAGGGGGAGGACGGCCATGCCGGCGAGGTGACCGCCCGTTATGTGGTGGTGGCTGACGGCGCCAACTCCCGCTTCGGTTGGTCGCTCGGGAACCAGCGCAAGCGCGAGTACCCCCAGGGCATGGCGCTGCGCGGCTACTGGAGCTCCCCGCGCCACGACGAGCCATGGATCGATTCCTGGCTCGACCTGAAGGACGAGGCGGGTAACGCGATGCCGGGTTACGGGTGGATTTTCCCGCTCGGGGATGGGCGCATCAACGTGGGCGTGGGCCTGCTCAGTACGAACAACAGGTGGAAAGGCGTCAATACCACCCAGATGCTCGAAGCTTTCTGTAGCTACGCCCCGGCTTCCTGGGGGATCAGGCCGGAGACCTGCCTCGGGCCGGCCACCGGAGGACGGCTCCCGATGGGCCTTTCGGTTGGCCCGAGGTCAGGCCCGAGCCACCTGGTCGTGGGCGACGCCGGCGGCTCGATCAACCCTTTCAACGGCGAGGGCATCACATACGGTTACGAAACCGGCCGCATGGCGGCCGAAGTCCTCCACGAAGCTCTCACGAGCGGTGACGCCGGGGTGCTCCGCCTGTACGAGGAGCGCCTGCAAGCGGAGTACGGCCTCTATTACCGAGTGGCCAGAGCTTTCGTCCGGGCGATCAGCCGGCCGCAGGTGATGCGAGCCTGTACGGCAACCGGCATGCAGAGCCGCAGCCTGATGGAGTGGCTCTTGCGCATTATGTCCAACCTGCTGCGGCCCGACGAGATGGGGCCGGCGGAGGCCGCCTACAAAGCCGTCGCCGCCATCGCCCGCGCCAAACCCCCTTCAAGCTGAGAGGGATTACGGCCAGGGCTACGCGGCTAGCCCGCGGGCAACCTCGGAGAATGCCCCAACCGTGCGCTCGAGCTCGGCTTCGCCGTGGGCCAGGCTCGGGAACAACACCTCGTACGGCCCCGGCGCTATCGCGACGCCGCGTCCCAGCAGACCGCGCATGACCGGCGGGTAGAGGCCAGTACCGGCTGACGCCCGCGCCCCTTGGTAGTCCCGTACAACGGAGCACCCGAAGAACATCCCGATCAACGGCCCAACCACAGGTACCTGCAGTTCCAGCCCTGCGTCGGCACCAGCGGATGCCAACCCCGCGCCGAGGCGGCCAGCAAACGTTGCGAGTTCCTTGTATTCGGCGTCATCGAGCAGGGAAAGGCATGCGAGGCCGGCTGCGGTCGCCACGGGGTTACCCGACAGCGTCCCGGCTTGGTATACGGGCCCTACCGGAGCGAGCTCGTCCATCACCGCGCGCCTGCCGCCGAAGGCGGCCAGGGGGAGGCCTCCGCCCACTACCTTGCCGAAGCACCACAAGTCGGGGACGACCCCGAGGACTGCCGAGGCACCGCCCCGGCCGACCCGGAAACCCGTTATCACTTCGTCAAAAATGAGCAGGGCGCCCACCTTGGTACAAGCCTCACGCAGGCCCTCGAGGAACCCCGGTGCAGGCGGTACCAGGCCCATGTTCGCTGCAATTGGTTCGACGATGACCGCGGCCACGTCGAT